>CAZQXA010000170.1:0-1610 GCA_964597155.1 uncultured Dehalococcoidales bacterium | reverse complement strand
GCAGGAGGTTAAGCTTAACCGCCGTCTCTGCCCCGAGGTCTATCTGGGGGTGGTGACCATAACCCGAAACAGGGGGGCTATCTCGCTGGAGGGGCGGGGGGAGGTTATAGAGCATGCGGTAAAAATGCGCCGTCTCCCCCGGGAAGCCATGATGGACACCCTGCTTGAGAGCAACGGGGTATCAGCCGAAATGGTAACCAGGGTGGCACAAAAACTGGCGGCATTTCACCAAAAGGCGGAGACCAACGCCAAAATAAGTGCCTTTGGCCGGCTTAAAATCATCAGACAAAACACCGAGGAAAATTTTTCTCAGACCCCAAAATACATCGGCAGGACCATTTCCCGAGATAGTTATCAGCGTATCAAGGACGAAACCAATAGTTTTATCCGCAATAATTCCCCCTTATTTCAAAGGCGGACAAGAGAGGGCAGAATCAGGGACTGCCACGGAGACCTTCATGCCGCCCATGTCTGCTTTAGCGATGGCATCTGCATCTACGACTGCATAGAATTTAATGATAGGTTCCGCTATTGCGATGTCGCCTCGGAGGTCGCCTTCCTGGCTATGGACCTAGACCACCACGGGCGGGCTGACCTCTCCCGCATCTTTGTTGATGCCTACCTGGCTATGAGCCGGGACAAAGAGCTGACCAAGCTGCTCGGTTTCTACAAGGGCTACCGGGCTTACGTGCGGGGCAAGGTGGAGAGCTTTAAGCTGGACGACCCCTATATTGCCCCCGCCGAAAAAAGGCATACCCTGGAGGTAGCCGCCAGCTACTTTGACCTAGCCCAGGCTTACACCAGAGCCAGACCAATATTGTTCATCACCGCTGGTCTGGTGGGCACGGGCAAGACTACCCTAGCCCAAGCCCTGGCCAAGAGGCTGGGGCTGGCGGTTATTTCCTCGGATGTCACCCGCAAGCAGCTGGCCGGCATCCCCCTAACCGAGCACCACTTTGATGAATTTGACTCTGGAATATACTCTCCTGAGTTCACTCGCAAGACCTATGATAAGATGTTCTCTGAGGCAAAGCATATTTTAGGCGCTGGCGGCTCGGTGGTTCTGGACGCCTCCTTTATCAAGGCTGAGGAAAGGCTCAAGGCAAAAGGGCTAGCGGAAAAAATGGGCGCCGACTTTTTCATCATTGAGTGTACCTCGGACGAAGAAACTATTAAACAGCGCCTGGCACAGCGCCTGGAGCAAGAGACAACCTCGGATGGGCGCTGGGAGATTTACCAGGCACAAAAACCCGCCTTCGAGCCGGTGGCAGAGGCATCGCCTCCAAAACATGCTATAATTGATACCTCAAAACCTGTAGAGGAAAATGTAAGGCGAATTTTAAATAAGATTTATTGAGGGGTGGAGGGATAAAAGGGTGTTCTACTTCCCACCCTCCCACCCTATAGAGGTTAGACCTCTAAAATTCTGCCAAAAGGTGGGGGGTATAAAGTCTTAAAGGGACGAAGCCTATTAGGGCGGGTTAGGGTGGGAAGAAAGACATAAATTAAACAGGGAGGGGCGGGGGCACCTTAATCAAAAGCTTAAAGGGGGTGAGGTTGATAAAAAATAACTACGATATTAAAGATGCTTCTCTGGCCGAAGCCGGCAA
>CAZQXA010000169.1:0-1643 GCA_964597155.1 uncultured Dehalococcoidales bacterium | reverse complement strand
CAGCCCTGATACCAAGGTAGGGCGAGATATGCTGGCCAAGTGGCCTGACTGCCCCGGCAGCCTGGGACTGGCTATCAGTGAGGCGGTGGAGGATGCCGTGTCTCGTGAGGACACCCACTACTCCCTGGGTAGCGTGCTCAACCATGTCCTGCTGCACCAGACCATCATCGGGGAAGAGACCATAAAGCAGATGGAGATGGCTGATGCCTACCCCGATATCATCGTTGGCTGTATTGGCGGCGGCTCAAACTTCGCCGGCCAGTTCCTGCCCTGGATTCGGGACAAGATTAGCGGCAAGCAACCCAAAATGCGCATTATCTGCGTTGAGCCGGAAAGCTGTCCCACGGTGACCAAGGGGCTATACGCCTATGACTTTGGTGACCTGGCTGGTCTTACCCCTCTACTCAAGATGTACACATTGGGGCATACCTTTGTTCCGCCCCCAATCCACGCCGGCGGACTGCGCTATCACGGCATGGCGCCCATCGTCTGCCACCTTCATCGGCTGGGCTTTATTGAGGCTCAAGCCGTGCCCCAGACCAAGGTCTTTGAGGCCGGGGTGACGTTTGCCCGCACCGAGGGCATCATCACCGGTCCTGAGCCCTGCCACGACATTAAGGTGGCTATTGATGAAGCCCTTAAGTGCAAGAAATCGGGCGAAGCCAAGACCATCCTGATAGCTCACAGCGGGCACGGGCACTTTGATCTCTCTGCCTATGATGCCTACCTATCGGGCAAACTGGTGGACTATGCCTACCCTGAAGAAGAGGTAAGAAAGGCAATGCTCGACCTGCCCAAGGTGCCTTCCTAAAAATAGCTCGACCAAGAGGGGGCTGGGCTTCTTTATAGAAGCCCAGCCCTTTTTCTTTTAGTTCGGTTGCTATAGATAGGGCGGCTATCATATAATGCAACTGGCGGCAATGGCTGAAGAAAAGGCTAAAGTCAGAGAGCAGACCAGGCGAATTCTAAAAAGGTTTAGCCGAAAAAAAGGCAACCTTATCCCCATCCTGCAAGAGGTCCAGGGCGGGCTGGGCTATCTTCCCCGGGGAGCTATGCTGGAGATTGCTCGATTTCTTGATATCCCCCCGATAGATGTTTACAGCGTGGCTACCTTTTACAATCAGTTCCGCTCCACTCCTCCGGGAAAACACTCGATAAGGGTATGCTTGGGTACCGCCTGCCATATGAAGGGCGGCTACATCACCCTTGATGCCTGGAAGAGAAGGCTGGCTATTGACCGGGGGCAGACCACCCCTGACCGCGAGTTTGACCTGGATACCGTCGCCTGCGTGGGCTGTTGTGTCATGGCGCCGGTAACCGTGGTCGATAATAAGCCGGAAGGCAAGGTTGAACCGACCAGGGTGGATGGAATCCTGCTCTCGTTCAAGCTAGAAAAAGAGAAGCGGTGAAAGCAAGCGGGCAGCAAAGGGTGGCCTCAACTTTCGAGAGAATAAAAAAGCAGGCTCAATCACGATGGCAGGAACTCGGCCGCCGGCAGACGGTAATCATGGTTGGTGCTGCCACCTGCGGTCGTGCCGCCGGGGCTCTTGAGGTCATCCGGGCGTTCAAAGCCGAGCTTAGAAAGCATAAGCTCGACTGCCCCGTAGTCGAGGTCGGCTGCATGGGGCACTGCTACGCCGAGC
>CAZQXA010000168.1:0-1658 GCA_964597155.1 uncultured Dehalococcoidales bacterium | reverse complement strand
AAGACCCTGATTCCGATCTCCCTCTAAAATGTGATATGTGTGAAGAAGAACCGCCGCTTCAAGAACCGTTATGTGTTAAGTGGTGCATAAATGATGCCCTGACTTACCAAGAAAAGGAAGAGGAAGGGGAAGAAGCAGAGAAGCGGCAGGAGATGGAGATAGGACTGGAATCATTGGTAAAAAAGCATGGATTGGAGACGGTAAAGGATACCCTTAGCCGAATATCAAAGGGCTAAAATAAGACATACATAAAGAAGAGGATTAAAAAAGATAATGGAGACTGTAGCCCTAGCCCCCTTCAAAGACGTAATAGATGGCATAAAAGAGACTGGCGGAGAAGCTTTTAGATTTTGCTATCAGTGCGGATTATGTGAGACTGCCTGTCCCTGGAATCGGGTGAGGAACTTTTTTGTCCGCAGCCTTGTCCATCAGGCACAGTTAGGTGTGGTTGATTTCGGCTCAGAAGACCTCTGGCTATGCGCCACCTGCGGCGCCTGTGTTAAGCGCTGCCCGCGTGGGGTGGAGATTATTGATGTCATGAGGGCTATGCGCCGGCTTTTGGTGCCCGATGGCGTCGTTCCGGCTAGCATCCCCAACCTTCGGGGGGTAATGACCAGCATTGCCAGTGTCGGTAATCCCTGGCAACAAGAACCGGCAAACCGGGCAAATTGGGCTAAAGGCCTGGGGGTAAAGGAGTTCAGCGAGGGCACCGAGCTACTATATTTCCCGTGCTGCACCCCAGCCTATGACCCGCGAGTCCAAAAGGTAGCCCAGGCAACAAGCGAAATCCTTACCAAGCTTGGGGTTGACTTCGGGATTTTGGGCCCCAAAGAGAATTGCTGTGGTGAGAGTGTGCGCAAGGCGGGCAATGAGCAATTATTCAAACGCCTGGCCAGGGAAAACATCAAGACTTTTATCGAAAACGGGGTAAAGAAAATCCTGGTTTCTTCCCCTCATTGCTACCACACCTTCAAAAACGAGTATTCCGAATTTAAGGTCGGCTTTGAGGTAGTCCATGTCTCCCAATATTTATTTGAGCTTATTAATGAGGGAAGACTAAAGCTCACCAAGGAGTATAAGAAGAAGGTTACCTATCATGACCCATGTTACCTGGGGCGGCATAATGGCATATATGACGAGCCTCGAGAGGTCTTAAAGAGGGTGCCCGGTTTGGAACTGGTTGAGATGGCTGACAACAGAGAAAATGCCCTTTGTTGCGGCGGAGGTGGGGGAAGAATCTGGATGGAGACCAAAAAGGGAGAGAGGTTCGCTGACCTGAGAATACAGCAGGCTCTTGATGTTGGGGCTGAGGTGCTGGTCACCTCCTGCCCCTATTGCATCATCAATTTTAAGGATAGCCGGTTAACCCTCCCGAATAGTGAAGCCATAGAGATTAAAGACATCACCGAAATTATCCAGGAAGTGATTTAAGGGAAGAACCCGACAAGGACGGAGAAAAGTGGGAAAAGAACCGGTTGAAGGGCAGATTGCCAGTAGTACCGCCAAAAGCAATATCGGCGATGTTATGGTTGTCGGCGGAGGCATCAGCGGCATCCAGGCCTCCCTTGACCTGGCCGAAATGGGCTTTAAGGTCTACCTGGTTGATAAAGCGCCGACTATTGGCGGCAAGATGGCCCAGCTTGATAAGACCTTCCCCA
>CAZQXA010000167.1:0-1727 GCA_964597155.1 uncultured Dehalococcoidales bacterium | reverse complement strand
CCCCACATAGTGGTGATTGAAAAGATAATTGAGGAGACGCCGGGCGTCAGGACCTTCCACTTTAACTTTAAGGACAAGAATTTAGGCAAGGATTTCAGCTTCCAGTCGGGGCAATTTGCCCAGTACTCTGTCTTCGGTGCCGGCGAGGCCCCATTTTGTATTTCCTCCAGCCCCACCCGCCCTGACCACCTTGAGTTTGCCGCACAAAGAGTGGGCAAGGTTACCAACGCCCTGCACCGTCTCGGCGTCGGCGCTGAGATAGGTTTCCGGGGACCTTACGGCAACAGCTTCCCCCTTGATTCCCTAAAAGACAAGAACCTGGTCTTTGTCGGCGGGGGCATTGGACTGGCTCCCTTAAGGTCACTCATCTGGAATGTGATTGACAACCGGAATAAATATAAAAAGATAGATATTATCTACGGCGCCCGCAGCCCCGCTGACCTTTGCTTTAAGTATGACCTTGATGCCTGGGGCAAAGACAAGACGGTAAATATGGTAACCACCGTGGACAGGGGCGATGAAACCTGGAAAGGAAAAGTAGGGCTGGTGCCCAAGGTATTGGAGGAGGTGGCTCCTTCAGCTAAAGAGGCGGTGGCTATCGTCTGCGGGCCGCCGATTATGATAAGGTTTACCTTCCCTGCGCTGGAGAAACTGGGCTTTAAGCCGGAGCAGATGATCACCACCCTGGAAAAGAGGATGAAGTGCGGCATTGGCAAGTGTGGAAGGTGCAATATCGGCAATATCTATGTCTGCCGCGATGGGCCAGTCTTCAGCTACGCCCAGATTAAGAATTTTGTTTCCAGCGAGTACTAGATTATTGTAACCTCACCCCCTTTATCCCCCTCTCCTTAACAAGGAGAAGGGGACGATATTAAAAAAGAGGGGCTGACGCCCCTCTTAAGACACCCCACTTGAGTTGTAGTATCCCCTTACCAATGGAGAGTTAAAGAGAGGCTTCGCCTCTCTTTATTAAATATTTCCCCCTTCCCTTAAGTAAGGGAAGGGGGCCAGGGGGATAGGTTATCTCTAAACCAGCGCCCCCTCCATCTCAGCCACAATCTGCTCGTTGGTAAAGTGGTCAAGGCTCACGGCGTGGCTAAAGCAAGCAGCGATACAGGCGCCACAGGCTTTACACAGGGCCTGGTTGACCCGGCAAACCTTCTTCTCTTCATCAAAATCAATGGCGTTATAGGGGCAGACCAGCCGGCAGACCTGGCAGCCGGAGCATATTCCCTCATTAACCACCGCCGTGGCGGCTTCAATCTCCACCCTGCCCTTGCTAATCATAGCCAGGACCTCAGCCGCCGCCGCTGACGCCTGAGCCACGGTATCGGGTATATCCTTGGGGCCCTGGCAGCAGCCGGCCAAAAAGATGCCATCGGTCATGGTCGACACCGGCTCCAGCTTGGGGTGCTTCTCCATGAAGAAGCCATCGGCGCTGCGGCTGATATTGAATAAGCGGGCAATAGCCTCGGTGTCCAATTGCGGCTCAAGGGCACAGCTCAAGATTACCATATCCACCGGAAGTCGGCTCTGCCTGCCCACCAAGGTATCCTCAAACTGGACGATAAGCTTGCCCTCCTCTTCAGGTGTTTCGGCGACATCGGTTATCTCCCCGGGACGACCGCGGATAAAAACCGTCCCCTCACTCAAGACACGGTTATAGAACTCTTCATAGCCCTTGCCGAAGCTCCTTATGTCAATATAGAACTCGTAGACATTGGCGC
>CAZQXA010000166.1:0-1739 GCA_964597155.1 uncultured Dehalococcoidales bacterium | reverse complement strand
TCGCAAATTATATCGCCTTGAAAAGAGTTCTGGACTCATTTTACCTTTCCTCCTCCCCCTTGTTCACTTCTTGTTCTCCCTCACCATCTTCACAAAATCCTCAAAGTGGGAAATCCTGTCCCAGGGTCCGGGGGAAGCCTCGGAGTGGTACTGGATGGAGAAAACGGGCAATTCTTTGTGGCGCAAGCCCTCGGCTGTGCCGTCGTTAAGATTGACATGGGTAACCTCCCAACCTTCGGGCAAGGTATTGGGGTCGGTGACATAGCCGTGGTTCTGGGCGGTGATGTGGATTTTGCCGGTGCTCAAGTCCCGCACCGGGTGGTTACCGCCGCGGTGGCCAAACTTCAGCTTGAAGGTCTTGGCGCCGAGGGCCAGGGAGATTAGCTGGCCGCCCAGGCAGATGCCCATAATCGGCTTCTTGCCGATGAGTTCTCTTATCGTATTTATTAGATAATCAAGAACGGCGGGGTTGCCGGGACCTGGTGAGAGGATAATGCCATCAGGGTTCAAGCCCAGGATTGCCTTGGCGCTCATGGTAGCCGGGACGGCGGTTACCCGGCAGCCCATGCGGCGCATAATGCGCAGGATGGTATATTTCAGCCCGCAGTCAATGACTATTACGCTGGGCAGGGAGGTCAGGGCTTTCTCCAGCGATTGTGCTTCCCACTCATAGGAGGCGCTGGTGGTTACCTGCTTGACAAAATCAACCTCGCCATAGTCGGGCTGCCTGAGCAGTTGCTCCAGAGCCTGCTGGGGGGTCTTATCAACGGTTATCACGCCCAACATTACGCCGCCGGAGCGCAGCTTGCGGGTGATGGCGCGGGTGTCCACGCCGCTTATCCCCGGTATGCCGTATTCAGCCAGGTATTGGTGAAGGGTCTTGATGCTCAAATAGTGATTGGGCTGGTAACATTCCTCCCTGACGACCAAGCCCCTGACCTGTACCTTGTTTGATTCAAAGTCTTGCTGGTTGATGCCGTAGTTGCCGATGAGGGGGTAGGTGGGGACCAGAATCTGTCCGCAATATGATGGGTCGGTGAGCATCTCCTGATAGCCCACCATGCTGGTATTGAAAACCACCTCGCCGAAGGCATCGACCTCTTTGCCGAAGGAGTAGCCCTGGTATGCCGAGCCATCGGCTAAGACCAGGATTGCCTGTTTTTTATCTATCTGGCTCACCCCTCCCCTCACTTTCAGTTGTTGTTCTTCCCACCCTAGCCCGCCCTCATAGGCTTCGCTTCTAAAAGTTTCTTTCCCCCACCCCTGTTTTAGGGAGTGTTAAAGAGGTCTGACCTCTGTAGGGTGGGTTAGGGTGGGTAGCTAAACGCTCTCTAAAACTCTCTTTTTATCCCTTCCTTCTTCTTCAAGGGCGGCGGGTGGGAAAAGATATAAAAATATAAAGGACTTTGCCCTTTTTAGCCCTCTTTAACCTTAATAGAGTCGTCTTTATAAACCAGCTTCCCCCCATATATAGTTGCCATTACCTTGCCCTTGAGCCTCTCGCCGGCGAGGGGGGTGTTCTTGCCCTTGGAGGCAAAGTCCTTGGTGTCTACCACCCACTCCAGAGCCGGGTCAAAGATAGTAACATCGGCGGGGGCGCTAATAGCCAGAGTCCCCAGCTTGCCGTGTTTGTCACCGATAATCTTAGCTGGTTCATAAGTGAGCTTGGCGATGAGGGTGCTTAAGTTTAATTGTTTATCATGCACCAGGCTCATCAGGCTGGCAAAAGCGGTCTCAAA
>CAZQXA010000165.1:0-1757 GCA_964597155.1 uncultured Dehalococcoidales bacterium | reverse complement strand
TTCTCTTCAAAGAGGGGGAAGAAAACCTGCTCACGGGGAATAAAAGGGAACCTCACGCTTTTGTCCTCCTTCGCCATCGTGAGTTTAGTTCCAGAGGTGGGTAATTGTCAAGCAATGAAAATGATTGACAGATAGCTTTTATAGGCATAGAATTCTCCAAATATGGTAAATAGCTGGCGACCTAAACTCGGCGACAGGATTTTCCGTCCCCGGCGAATTAAGCTCCCTCACCTAAGACGGGTGCTAGGCGTCCCCGCCCTATTCAGCATCGGCTATGGGGATGTTGGCGGCTCCATCTACTATGGTTTGGGGCTTGTCGCTTTAGTAGCCTTTGGGGCTACCCCTATTGTGCTGATGATAGCCGGTATTATTTATACTTTTAATGCCCTTACCTATGCTGAGGGCAGTGCCATGATAACTGAGGGGGGCGGCTCAGCCAGCTACGCCCGGCACGGCTTCAATGACCTGATTGGCTTTATTTCGGGCTGGGTATTGATGCTGAGCTATATCGTTACTATGTCCATTTCCGCCTATACTATCCCCCCTTATTTAAGCTATTTCTGGCCATTACTGAATGAGCCGGCAATGGGCACCCTGGTCTCCATGGGAATCATTGTCTTCCTGATGGTGATAAATGTCATTGGCATAAGAGAATCATCAAGGCTGAATATATTTCTCATCGGCATTGATATAACTACCCAGATTACACTGGTGGTCTTAGGCATCATACTAATACTGGCCGTAAATCCGGGAGTCTTATTTCAACATATGTTTGGCGCCGGCAATTGGCCATCTACGCAAAACCTGATCTTCGGTATTGCCATTGCCGCTCTGTGCTTTACCGGCGTGGAATCGGTGTCACAGCATGGAGAGGAAACGCGCCACCCAGAAAAGAGGATGCCTCAGGCATATGTCCTGATGATAGTGGCCGTCCTGGTCCTATTTGCCGGCATTTCCATAGTCGCCCTGTCGGCAATGACCCCCCAGCTCCTGGGCGACCCGGTGAATGGCTGGGCAAGAGACCCGATAGCCGGCATCGCCGCCAACCTGCCTTCAGACACCCTGCAGGATATATTCGCCCCGCTGGTCGCAATACTGGCGGCAACCATCATGCTTGTTTCCACCAATGCCGGGCTGCTTGGTATCTCCCGTCTTTCCTATAACCTGTCTTCGCACCACCAGCTACCGGCAACTTTAAGTCGGGTGCATCACCGCTTCCGCACACCCTATATCGCCATTATTCTGTTTTGCCTGATAGCCCTTCTAGTATTGACGCCGGGATTCTTCGCCACCAACTTCTTTGCCGATTTAGGAGCCTTATATGTCTTTGGCTCCCTGCTCTGCTTCGCCCTGGCTCATGCCGCCATTCTAAGGCTGCGAATGAAAAAACCCGAGCTGGAACGTCCCTTCAAGCTGCGCTGGAATATCAAGTTTAAGGGGCGAGAGTTACCCATGACTGCTATCCTGGGCTTAATTGCCACCTCGGTAATATGGATTGTGGTGATAATTACCCAGCCCTATAGCCGCTGGTTGGGATTGGCCTGGATGGCTTTTGGCCTAATTATCTACTACCTCTATCGGCGCAAAGAACACCTGCCTTTAACCCACTTACCCGGTAGGTCGGGAGAGGGGGTATTGTAGAACTGCCGCTGGAGGGTTATAATTCCAATTACTCCAAAACGGGCGGGAATAGAAGGCAATGGAGTTTCATAAAATTCTGGTGCCGGTAACCGGCACCGAGGCTGATGACGAGGCAA
>CAZQXA010000164.1:0-1772 GCA_964597155.1 uncultured Dehalococcoidales bacterium | reverse complement strand
AGGATATTGCCGAGGTGGTCAGTATGTGGACCGGGATTCCGGTGGTGCAGCTGGCCACTGAAGAGACCAGCCGCCTGCTCCAGATGGAAGAGGCACTGCATAAA
The DNA here is from genome assembly GCA_964597155.1 of uncultured Dehalococcoidales bacterium. Classification (GTDB taxonomy): domain Bacteria; phylum Chloroflexota; class Dehalococcoidia; order Dehalococcoidales; family BS750m-G39; genus DUEC01. The sequence continues at coordinate 1,668 of CAZQXA010000164.1, read as the reverse complement.
CGCATTATCGGCCAGGACGAGGCGATTAATATCATCGCCAAGGCGGTAAGAAGAGCCCGGGCGGGCTTGAAGGACCCCCGCCACCCCATAGGCAATTTCATCTTTTTGGGTCCTACCGGCGTGGGCAAGACCGAGCTGGTCAGAGCCCTGGCTGAGTTCATGTTTGGCAGCGAGGACACCCTAATCAGGCTTGATATGTCTGAGTTTATGGAGAAGCACACTGTGTCCCGACTGGTGGGAGCACCTCCGGGATACATTGGCTTTGAGGAAGGCGGGCAACTAACCGAGGCAGTGAGGCGTAAATCGTACTGCGCCATACTCTTAGACGAGATTGAAAAGGCACACCCCGACGTGTTTAATATCCTGCTTCAGATATTTGATGATGGCCATCTGACCGACGCCAAGGGCCGGCGGGTCGACTTCCGCAACGCCATTATTGTCATGACCAGCAATATCGGGGCTGAGCTTATCAGGAAGGGAAGCACCATCGGCTTCACCTCGCGCAGTGACGAAACCAAGACCAAGCAGATGAACTACGAGAAGATGAAGGAAAAGCTGCTTGACGAGTTGAAGAAGTCCTTCCGCCCCGAATTCTTAAACCGCATTGACGGGGTGGTGGTATTCCACGCCCTGACCAAGGAGCACATCAGAAAGATAGTCGACCTGATGCTGGTTCAAGTCTCCAAACAATTGGCGGAGAAGGGGATAAAGCTGGAAGTAACCGATGCCGCTAAAGATTTTCTGGGGGAGAAGGGCTACGACGAGGTCTTCGGCGCCAGGCCCCTGCGGCGGGTAATCCAGAATTTGGTTGAGGATAAACTCTCGGAAAGCCTGCTCCGTGGCAAATTCCGCGCCGAAGATACGGCTATAGTTGACCTTGAGGGTGATGAGATTGTAGTCCATCCCGCCGCCGTGGAGGCATTAGCCGGAGACGACAAGCCATAATTTAACCATGGCTAACAGGTTAGCTTTTTGTATATAAAAGGGCGGAAAATAGTATAACCTAACCGCCCTTTTTAATGCGCTTGAATTGTGGAGAGAGAAGAAAGGAGGATAGAAATTGGCCGAGGAGAACATTGAAATCCCGATAACGGGCAAGATAACCAGTGTAAATGTTAAACCGGGGGACACAGTCAAGGAGGGGGATGTACTCTGTCTCATCGAGGCGATGAAGATGGAAAATCCGATACTAGCTCCGGTTGGCGGCAAAATTACCAAGGTAAACGTCTCCGTAGGACAGGTGGTTGAGGCTGGCCAGTTAGCCGTGGTTATTGAGCATTAGCCCTTTCTAGGCTTATTTTAAGAGGAGATGAGGGGAAATGTATAAGAAGATTATGGTTCCACTGGATGGCTCTGAGCTGGCGGAGTGCGTCTTTCCTCATTTAGAGACAATAGTAAAAGGGTGCGACTCCCCCAAAGTGATAGTCGTGCAGGCAGTTGAGCCTTTTTCCATACCGTACGGGATAGAACTATGGCAGTTTACCTCCATAAAGCAGGTGGAGGAATTTGGAACTCACCAAAAGGCAGAGGCCGAAAAATACCTTAAAGAAGTTGTCGCCCGCCTTAAGAAAACTGGCATAAATGCTAAAGCTGCGGTAATCTACGGTAAGGCTGGCGAAGCCCTCAGCGACTATGCTACCAAGAATAAGGTAGATTTAGTGATTATTG
>CAZQXA010000163.1:0-1885 GCA_964597155.1 uncultured Dehalococcoidales bacterium | reverse complement strand
AGGCTTGAGGCGCAAACACTGGCCATAGAGGTGCTGCCGCTGGAGCTCAAGACCTCGGAAACGAGGCGGATGGTATAGGGGAAGTCCTCGTCCTTGGGCAGCACTGGTTCAATAGCCCTCTCCACCAGAGCGCCGTGCCCAATTTCACGCCGCCCCGGTGAGCCTACCCGTTTCACCTCGCCGCTGGAGAAGGGAGGAAAATTGTAGTGGTGAATGAATCTCTTGCTTTCCTCTATGCCCAGCCCATCAAGTGGCTGTTCTTTGCCAACCGAGCCCAGGGTGGTGATGGTCAACACCTGGGTCTGCCCCCTGGTGAACAGGGCTGAGCCATGGGTGCGGGGCAGAAGCCCCACTTCACAGCTGATTTCCCTGATATCATCGAGCCCGCGTCCGTTGATGCGCTTCTTCTTATTGAGAAGGCTGCCTCTTATTTCTTCCCTGACCCGGCTCTCAAAAGCGGCGGTTATATCTTCTTCACTGAAAGTCTCGCCAAAGCTCTCCGCCAGCTCTTTCTTCAAGTCGCTGAGGGCTTGTTCTCGCTTTAATTTTTCCTGGCTCAAGGCCGGGACCAGTTTCTCATCAACTATGGGCGTTATTGCCGCCAGCACCTCTTGTTTCACCTCGGTCGCCGGGGCTTCCATCTTGGGCTTGCCGTGTGCCTGCTGTAACCGCTCCTGGAGCTTGATAATCTCTTGATTCGCCTGGTGGCCAAGCTCTATTGCCTTGAGCACGATGTCCTCCGGAGCCTCATTGGCTCCGGCCTCTACCATGGCTATCGCTTGCTTGGTGCTGACCACCACCAGGTCAAGCTGGCTATCTTCCAGCTGGGCCAGGGTTGGATTTAATACCAGCTCGCCGTTGATATAGCCCACGTGGATTGCCCCCACCGGGCCATCAAACGGTATCGGTGAGATTGCTAGCGCTGCTGAGCTGCCGATGACGGCCAGGATATCGGGGTCGTTTTCCTGGTCGGCGGAAAGGACGGTGATTATAAGCTGAATGTCGTTGTGCCATCCCTTGGGTAGGAGGGGACGTAGCGGTCGGTCGGTAAGGCGGCTGGCCAGAGTTGCCTCCTGGCTGGGGCGCCCCTCCCTTCGGATAAAGCCGCCCGGAATCTTGCCGGCGGCATAGAGCCTTTCTTCATAGTCAACGGTCAGGGGCAGAAAATCCACGCCCTCTCTTGGCTTGTCAGTGGTGCAAACGGTAACCAGGACTACGGTATCACCATAGCGGGCGGTTACCGCGGCGCTTGCCTGTCCGGCGAGTTTCCCTGAGTCTATGGTGAGCTTTCTACCGCCGACCTCACAATCAAAAGAACTAGATGTTATCAATGACTTCTCCCTGCTCTAAGGTTTTATTTGCGTAGCCCGAGCTTGGCAATCAGGCTGTGATAACGACCAACATCTTCTCGGCTCAGGTAGTTTAGCAGCCTTCTCCTTTGCCCTACCAGCTTAAGCAGCCCGCGTTGCGTGTGATAATCATGCCGATTAACCATCATATGCTCGGTCAGTTGGTTTATCCTCTCGGTGAGCAGGGCTATCTGAACTTCCGCCGAGCCTGTGTCGCCTTCACGGAGCCCGAATTTTTTTATGGTTTCCGTCTTTTTTTCTTTGTCCAAGTTATAACCCCTGTATTCAAGGTTTATTTTAGCCGATGCGGACTATCCCTTTGAATCAACCGATTATAGCATAAGTCAGGGCGGCTGTAAATTTATTTTCTTAGTTAAAACTTATCTTTTATTTCCCGCCCATCCGCCCTCTATAAGTCGGTGGGCAAGCCCCCTATGGGTAGGGCTTTATTTACTAACCTTGGTGGGTGGGTTTGGGTGGGAAGAAGAGCCTGGGGGGACTGGGGGTAGTCAAGAGGGGCACCGCCCCTATAGGGT
>CAZQXA010000162.1:0-1900 GCA_964597155.1 uncultured Dehalococcoidales bacterium | reverse complement strand
GGGCTTCTTATCTCACCACTAAATTAACCAGCCGTCCGGGGACATATATCGTCTTAATAATCTTCTTGCCCTCGGTGTGGCTCTTGACCCGCGGCGACTTGAGTGCCTTCTCTTTAGCCTCGTCTTCAGTGATAGATGCCGGCACCGCAATCCGGTCGCGAAGTTTGCCGTTGACCTGGACCACCAGGGTAATCTCTTCGTCTTTAGCCAGTGCCTCATCCCACCCGGGCCAGCTCTGATTATGGATGCTGTAATCGTGACCCGTCTGCTGCCAGAGCTCCTCAGCCAGGTGAGGGGCGGTGGGGGCTAAAAGCAGGAGCAGGATATCTATCGCCTCCCCCCAGGCGGAAAGCTCAACCTTCCCTTCCTCCCTGGCAGCAGCCAGATAATTAGTAAACTCCATGAGAGCGGCTATCATGGTGTTTAAGCGCAGTTTCTCCAGGTCCTGGGTTACCTTCCTGATGGTCTGGTGGGTAGTGCGGGATAAGTCCCTCCCCGCTTTCCGCTTCTCTTGGGGGCTGTCTTTTGCCGCCCCGCCATATCCCCCGCTCACCAGGTTCCACAGCCGGTTCAGCCAGCGGCTTATGCCGCTGATGCCGCTGTCGTTCCACTCCCCGCCCTGCTCCCAGGGCCCGACAAACATAAGATAGGCGCGCACGGCATCGGCGCCAAGCTCGGAAACATACTCGTCAGGGGTGATGACGTTGCCCTTGGATTTGCTCATCTTCTGCTTCTCGGCAATAATAACCCCCTGGTTGAAGAGGCGGCTAAAGGGCTCGCCAAAGCCAACCAGCCCCATGTCCCGCAGCGCCTTAATAAAGAAGCGGGCATAGAAAAGGTGCATCACAGCATGCTCGGCACCGCCGGTGTAAAGGTCTACCGGCAGCCAGTATTTCACCTTTTCATCGTCAAAGGCGGCTTTATCATAATGGGGACTGGCATAGCGCAGGAAATACCAGGAGGAACACATGAAGGTATCCATGGTATCGGTCTCGCGCTTGGCGGGAGATGAGCATTTGGGGCAGGTGGTATTGACGAAGCCCTCGTTGTATTTTAGCGGCGACTCGCCGGTGGGCTTGAATTCGGCGTCCTCGGGCAGCAGCACCGGCAGCTCTTTTTCGGGGACGGGGACAGTGCCGCACTTGGGGCAGTAGATTATGGGAATCGGCGCTCCCCAGTAGCGCTGGCGGGAGATAAGCCAATCGCGGAGGCGGTAGGTTATCGCCCGCCTTCCCCAGCCCTTCTCCTCCAGAAAATCGGAGATGGCTTCTATACCCTGCTCGCTGGGCAGGCCATTAAAATTCCCCGAATTAACCATGGTGCCCGGCTCGATATGGGCTTCCTCCAATTCTTTCCCGTTCCAGTCCGGCGGAGCAACTACCACCCTGATGGGCAGGTTATACCTCTTGGCAAAGGCAAAATCACGCTCGTCGTGGGCGGGCACAGCCATAACCGCCCCGGTGCCGTAGCTTGAGAGAACATAGTCGGCAATCCAGATGGGCACCTTCTCCCCGTTGAGGCGGTTGGTACAATAAGCGCCGATAAATACCCCGTCCTTTTCCCTCTCCGTGGATAGCCTCTCTATCTCGGTCTGGCGGCGGGAGCGAGCCACGTATTCTTCAACCCCAGCCTTCTTCTCCGGCGAGGTCAGCCTGGCTACCAGCGGATGCTCCGGAGCTAAGACCATAAAGGTAACGCCGAAGGTAGTATCGGGGCGGGTGGTAAAGACCCTGATTTCCTTTTCTTTAACCCCGGGGTGGTCAAGGGCAAATGATATCTCGGTGCCAAGGCTTTTGCCCACCCAGTTCCGCTGCATTATCTTTATCCGCTCCGGCCAGTCAATGCCGTTGTGCTCCATAAGCTCATCGGCGTATTTGGTGATGCGGAAGAACCACTGCTC
>CAZQXA010000161.1:0-1918 GCA_964597155.1 uncultured Dehalococcoidales bacterium | reverse complement strand
ATCAATAAAAGTAAAGGACAATATAGCCGAGGTAACTCTGCCCAGGATAAAAGATAAGGCAAAACGGCCTCGGGAAATACATTCTGATTTTAAGGTTAGCCGAGAAGACATATTCGATGGGGTGAGCGCCATCCTGAAATCTAAAATATATGCCGAAACCGAAGCCATACATTCAGCCGGGCTGTTTAAAGGCGGGGCAGAACCAATCTGCATAGCCGAAGACATTGGCCGGCACAATGCCCTGGACAAAGTGATAGGCTACGGCTTGATTAATAAAATTGATCTCAAGAATACCTTTGCCACCTCAACCGGAAGGATGGTCTCGGAAATGGTTTCCAAGATTTGCCGGGCCAATATCCCAGTGGTGGCGACAAAGACGGCGGTAACAAAGCTGGCCGTCGAAATTGGTCAAAGTTGCGGACTGACAATTATAGGATTTGTCAGGGATATAGGCATGAAGATCACTACCGATACCGGCGAAAAAACAGCAACTCAGAGGGGAATGAAAATTTACACCAATCCCCAAAGAATACTTTACTAGCGGACCTTGCCAACATTTGGCTTTAAGCCGGACTGGGCAGTTTCCCCGGCCCGAAGGAAGAGTAGTCCAGGTCGTAAAACTGCCGGCAGGTGGCAAAGTAACCATACTGCACACCGGCTAAAACCAGCTTGGCTACGGCGGCATCACGGTAGTATTTCTCGTAGTGGTTCTCCCGCACATAGCCATAGCAACCCATCAGCTCCATCCCCTTTAAAATCAGCTCCGAAAGTCTGGTGGTGATAAAGACATGCACCGCGTGTCCTTTAGCCATCATACTCTCCGTGTCCCAGCCGCCATAAATATCCATGTGGTCATACTGATGGGCTAGCTCCAGAAAAGCGGCTCTGCCCACGGTTATTACCGAGGCCATCTCGCCCAAAATGGCAGCCGCCGAAAGGTGCTGCCTGATTGGCTTGCCGCCAGCCACCCTCTGGCCGGTATACTCAAGAAGGACATCAAATGCCCCCTGCAGGATACCTACGGCGTGTGCCGCATTCAGAGGCATGGGGGCAGCCAGGACATTTTTGAAGATAGCCCAGGCTTCAGGCCCCTGCAGTCCCCACTCCTTGGGCACCCGCACATTGTCAAAATAGGTAGAGGTGTTCCGGTCAGCCTGCATGCCGCATTTGACCTCAAACTTGCCGTGAGAGACGCCTTCCCAGGGCTCGGGGACATAGACCAGGGTAAAGGCGTCTATCCCCAGCCTTGGGTCCATGTTGCAGACCACGCAGTTGAGGTCGGCGATGCCGGCATTAGACGCCCAGAACTTATTACCGTTTATCACCCATTCGTTACCCCTAAGCTCAGCCCTCACCCTTATCGTCCTGCCCTCATTCTGCAGATTCTCGATATCGCAGGCGGACTCGGTTTCACTCATATTAAAACAGCCAACACCCAGCTCATTGCCGGTGAACCTTGGAGTAAATTCATCAAGCACCGCCTTGGCCCATGCCTTCGCCTCTGGCGAAAAGGGCGCCAGGTGAGCCAGCAGAACCGGCACCCAACACCACTCAGTGACGGCACTGTGCATGCTTATGCCGTAGTCACCGCGCCCTATCTGCTCCTGCTTCAAGGCACAGGCAACTATGGACAGCTCGTTTCCCCCGTAATCTTTGGGTATGGCGTTTTTCTGGCAGCCAAGGTCTACCTGTAATTTCTTCAGGATGGGGTTAATTATTTTTTCGTGGGTGATATCATCGTCAATCTTGTCCCTGACCGGCATAATCTCCTTATCGGTAAAATCGGCTAGCGTCTTTTGCAGCATCCGCGCCTCTTCGTTAACGAAACACTCCGGGTATTGCAACTTGTACCACTGACTGGTCTGGTCTAACATTTATTGCCTCCTTTTTGAATCTATAATTTTGGTCAAGCGATAAC
>CAZQXA010000160.1:0-1959 GCA_964597155.1 uncultured Dehalococcoidales bacterium | reverse complement strand
TTTCTGTGGCACTTTCCGTAGGGTCACCCCTCCTGGGCGTTACCCAGCACCCTGCCCGGCGGAGCTCGGACTTTCCTCCCGCCTACGCCAAGGCTTCGGCGGGCGGTCACCCGGTCTACTTGACCTAACTATAGTTTAGTCTGATGGCGGTATCAAGTCAAGAAAGGACTGGCTACTCTTTCTTTTTTTGAGGCTTCTTCTTGATTTGCAGTAGACGTTTTATGTCAGCGGTGTCATCCCTATTCAATACCCTTAGCCATAGCCACCGCCCGTCATGATATTGCCTGGCACTGCTTATCAGGTTGGCAACGCCGGGACTGAAATTAGGCAAATCGGCCAGCGTCTGGTCGGTCTCTTTGCCTCCCAGCACTATTAATATGGTGAAGGCGCCCTTTTCCGGGTGAAGGGTGCAGAGTGACTTGCCGCTTCTACGGTAGCGAATTCCCCAGCCATATTTCTTGCCGCCAAAAACGGTCTCCGGGGTGAAATTATAGTTATCTTCGACAAAGGATACTATATCTCGCCAGGCCTCGGCGGCATCTCTGCCCAGATAGTCGGCAATATCTTTCCTTGTCGGGGGGTGTTCCTTGTCCAGCATTCGTTCAAAGCTCATCCTGGGCCTCCTTTAAAAGGTCAGGTGGTCTCTAAAGCCTTATTGGCCAGTCTATCGGCTTCTCTATTCTGCTGGCGGGGGACATGGCTTATAGTAAAGCCTTTAAGCGATTCTTGCAGCTGCCTTACCCGCTGATACAAGGGTTTGAGGGTTGCCTTCTTTACCCGATAGCTGCCCTCAATCTGCTTCACTACCAGCTCTGAATCAGATTTTATGTCAACTTCCTCAGCGCCCAGGCCGATGGCTTCTTCCAGGGCGGCAATGATAGCCCTATATTCAGCCTGGTTATTGGTTGCTTTTCCGATGCACCGGGATATGCGGGCCACCAGCCTGCCCTGCCCGTCCTTTAAGACAGCGCCTATAGCCGCCAGTCCCGGGTTGCCCAGTGAGGCGCCATCGGTGCATATTACCACTCTTTTCGCCTTCATTTTTTCACCGCTTTCAGGCTAAGAACAGGATGCGCCCACAGCTGCTGCATTGCACCAGTCTGCCGCCCCTCGCCTGCTGTAACTCGGTGGTGGGCAGCGATATCCGGCAGCCACGGCATATCCCCTGCTCCACCCTGGCTACCGCCATGCCCTTGTCTTCTTTCAGTCCCTGATAAAACTCGACTGCCTGCGGCTCAATCTCGCCAGCCAGTAGCTGCCGCTTCCCCCCGAGGTCAGCCAGTGCCGCTTTGAGTCTTTCCCTCTCCTCGGCTAGCTGCTTCTGCTGGTGCTGCCAGTCGGCGGTCAAGGTTTCCAGCTGGTGGCTCGTCTTAGCCACACTGGCTTCAGATTGCTCAACCCGCTCTATTACCTCCAGCGCTTTTTCCTCCATCTGGTCGCGCCTGCTTTTGAGCCCATCAACCTCATGCTGGAGATTGGTCAGCTCCTTGGGGTTTCGCACCCGGCCGCTGAATAGCGTCTCCTCGGCAGCGGCCAGCTTGGTCACGACATCGTCTATCTCCCATTCTGCGGATTGCTGCTGGTGCTTCAAGTCCTCAAGGCGCTGCTTTTCCGAATCAAGCTGCTGCTGGACCTTGACCACCTCACCACTTTCCCCCAGCTGACTGGCGACATGCTTTAGCGCCCGCTCAGTGGACTCAATTGCAAGGTCGATTTCCTGAAGCTGATAAAGCTGTCTGGCAACACTCATTTTTACCAGCCTATTCTATAACGGCGATAGCATAATATCAATTTATTTAAAGAAACCATCCTCTATATCCCCCTCCCTTGTTAACGATTGTTCTTATTCCCACCCTGACCCACCCTATAGGGGCTGGCGACTAATCTCTCGCTTTTGGTGGGGAAAAGGGGGACCCTACCTCGAGAGGAGGGGATAAAGAGAATCCTAAAAGGGTGTAA
>CAZQXA010000159.1:0-2056 GCA_964597155.1 uncultured Dehalococcoidales bacterium | reverse complement strand
CCATGATTGCCAAAATGCATATGAAGCGCTACGGGACAACCAAGGAGCAAATGGCGCACGTCTCCGTAGCCAACTATAACTATGGCTCGACCAATCCCAAAGCCCACTTTTACCCGAAGACGCTCAGCCTGGAAGAGGCACTAGGTGCCCGGCTGATTGCTGAACCCTTTGGTCTTTTCGATTGCTGCCCCCTATCCGATGGTGGCTCCGCGGTTATCATTGCCTCGGAAGAGAGAGCCAGGGAGCTTTCTAGTCGGCCGCCGGTCTACATTCGTGGCACGGGGCAGCATGCCACCCATAGCATGTCAGCCGGCTGGCCGGGTGAAACACTTGCCGAGTGGCCTCACCTGAAAAAGGCGGCTGAGGTAGCCTATAAAAATGCTCAAGTTATTCCCGCCGATATAGATGTTGCCCAGACACATGATTGCTTTTCCATATCCGAGATTATAGAGGTCGAGGAGCTCGGCTTCTGCCCAAAGGGAGAGGGCGGCGCTTATGTTGCCTCCGGTGCCATTAATATTGATGGCGAACGCCCCATAAATACTGATGGTGGCCTGCTCAGCCATGGCCATCCCTTTGGTGCCTCCGGTGCCCGCCAGTCCCTTGAGCTTTGTAAGCAACTCCAGGGGAGGGCGGTAAATCAGGTCAAGGGGGCCAAGATTGCCCTGACTCATAACCTGAGCGGTACCTGTGCCCAGCACACGGTGGTCATCTACGGGACGGAGCCGGTTTGAATAAACTATTTTAAGGTAGATAAGGAGAAAAAGATGGCAGATATGCAAACGGCAAAAATAGTGGGGACTCCAGCCCTAGATGGCACCTATATCGCCGAAATGGATACCTGGCCCCTGGAATGCCCGGAATTCAACCGGACCTACCAGTTTTACGATAACCTCAGAGAAGGCAGGTTCACCACGACCAGGTGTAAAAAGTGCGGGCACATCGCCTTCCCACCAGGGGTTATCTGCCCCAGGTGCTGGTCGGAAGAACTGGAGTGGGTAGACCTGCCCCAGAGGGCAAAAGTGGTTACCTTCACCGAGACCCAGGCTGGGGCTCCTCTTGGTTTTCCTTCGCCGCTAATCATGGCCTGGCTTAACTTTGGCAAGGATAGCCCGATAAAGCACCTACTGGCTCGAATCATAAATTGCGCCGAAGGCGAGCTCAAAGAGGGGGATGAGGTCAAGCTGGTGGTCTTTGAGGTTCCGGCACATCCCATAGAGGTCAAGCGGGAAACCAAGATATGCGATAGGGTATATTATGCCTTTGAGCCGGCCAAATAAGCGGCTTTCAAGGTAGGAGGCGTTAATGAAAACGGTGGAGAAATACTGGAATCCAGTCCTGGAGACATTACCGCGCCCAAAAATTCAGCAGTTGCAGCTAAAGAAGTTTAAGAAAATCCTCAAGTGGGCTTATGAAAATTCGCCGTTCTATCGTAGCCTGTACCAGGAGGCTGGGCTTGAGCCTGGCGATATTAAGACACTTGATGATATAAGGAAAGTCCCCAAGACGGAAAAATCGATGCTCCGCCAGGCACAGGGCAGAGAGCCTTACCCCTACGGCAGTATACTTTCGGTACCCATAGAGCAGGTAACCGAATATCGCCAGACCAGCGGCACCACCGGGCAGCCCGTCTATCACCCGGAGACCTGGCAGGACTGGGAATGGTCAGCCGAGTCCTGGGCTTACGCCCTGTATGCTCAGGGCTATCGCGACTACGACCGGGTTTTTTTACCCTTTGGCTACAGCGTTAACATAGCCTTCTGGGCAGGCCATTACGCCGCTGAGAAAATAGGCTCTGAGGTTGTTCCCGGCGGTGTGCTCAATACCGAGGCCAGGATACTGAAGATGAAGGAGATAAGAGCCACCGCCCTCATGGCAACACCCACTTATATTTTAGGCATGGCTGATACCGCCAGAAAAAAGCTGGGAATAGACCCGGCCAAGGATTTATATATAAAAAAGATAACGGCCGCTGGCGAGCCGGGAGCCTGTATCCCGGCAACCAAAAAACGTATGGAGGAGATGTGGGGGGCTAAGGTATATGACCAGGTGGGCG
>CAZQXA010000158.1:0-2148 GCA_964597155.1 uncultured Dehalococcoidales bacterium | reverse complement strand
TTTTTTTTATAACATGGGGGGGGGGGGTTGGGGGGGGAAAAGGAGGCGGGGGGGGGGGGGGGGGAGGAAGGGGGGGCCCCCCCCTGGAGGGGGGGTGTTTGGGTGGGAAGCAGAGCCTTAGGTGGGGAAGCTTAAATGGCCTGCTTTACATAATTCCCCAGCTTGACTTTTGCCATTGATAGTAGTTATATTTAGGGCTGTAGTCGATACCTTGATTAAGTGTGGTTTCTCGAGCTTGACCCCCGTACAGGTGGGGAATCCCCGGTAATTTATTACCAACCTGACAATACGGCAAAGGGTTTTGGAGCCAGAGACTGCAACGAAGACAAGGGCTAACGAATCTATAGGAGGTGCGGTCCATGGCTCTGGAAGACAAGACCCTGGTGTGCCGTGACTGCGGGCAGGAGTTCGTTTTCTCTACCGGTGAGCAGGAGTTCTACCAGTCTCACGGGTTGCAGAATGAACCTACCCGATGTCCCGAGTGCCGGGCGGCGAAACGGAAAGACCGCTGGGGTGGCTATAGCCAGCCACGACAGATGTATACGGTAACCTGTGCCGAGTGCGGCGTCGAGACCACGGTACCTTTTGAGCCCAGGGAAGGGCGACCGGTCTATTGCCGGGAGTGCTACGCCAAGCAAAAAGAAGCTGGATAAACCTGTAAAGTTCAACTGGTTACCAGCCATATATTATGAATGTTGGTATGTGTCGGGTTAGGCTCCGCTTTCCCGAAAATCTATCGCTTAAGGGTAAGCGGCAGGTACTGAAATCTATTACCACTCGCCTCAGAAACAAGTTCAATGTCTCCGTGGCTGAAGTGGATGACAACGATTTATGGCAGTTAGCCACCGTGGGGCTTTGTTGCGTTAGCAATAATAAGCGCTATACCAACGAAGTCCTGTCCAAGGCGGTTGATTTTATTGTTAACGGTCGTTTTGAGGTAGAGATACTCGACTATGAAATCGAGATTCTACCCATTTCCTGACCAGGGCGATAATGGATACCTCTGCCTTTCTGCGTCATCTTAGTGCTCAACCCGGTTATAGCGGCCAGATGGCTCACATAGAGCATATTCCGCGCCGCCAAGCGAGGTGTGCCCAGTTAGATAAGCCTCTGGAGGCTGAACTTCAGGGAAGCCTTGAGGAGCACGGTTTATTGCCCCTCTATACCCATCAGGCGGAAGCCATAAACTGTGCCCGCGAGGGCAGGAATGTGATGGTGGCTACTTCCTCAGCCAGCGGCAAGACCCTGTGCTATAACATCCCGGTTATGGAGGCGATTTTAACCGAGCCCAGGAGTTGCGCCCTTTACCTTTTCCCGACCAAAGCCCTGGCTCAGGACCAGCTGCGCAGTCTACGGGAGCTATTTTCCCCCCACCTCTTCCAGATGGGGGAGGTTACCACCTTTGACGGCGATACCCCCCAGCCAGAGCGGGCTGAGGTAAGAAAACGGGCTAGGGTGATACTTACCAACCCCGATATGCTCCATCTGGGCATTCTGCCCAATCACCAGCAGTGGGCAAGGCTGCTGCGCCGCCTGAGGTATCTGGTGCTGGATGAAGCCCATACCTACCGCGGTGTTTTTGGCTCCCATGTAGCCTGTGTCATTCGCCGTCTGCGCCGCTTATGCCAGCTCTATGGCTCCGATCCCCAGTTTATCTGCTGTTCGGCGACGATAGCCAATCCGGGCGAGCACGCCCAGAAGCTGGTGGGTCTGCCCTTTACCGTGGTCGATAATGATGGCTCCCCCCACGGCGGCAAGGAATTCGTTTTCTGGAACCCGCCGATAATAGATAGTGCCCGGACTGTCCGCCGTAGCGCCAATAGTGAGGCGGCCAGCCTGTTCGCCGAGCTGGTAAGCAATAATATCCGCAGCCTGACCTTTGTTCGCACCCGCCAGCTTACCGAGGTTATCTATAACTACACCCGGCGCAAGCTGGCTGAGATAAGCGCTGATTTAGCTAAGAAAATCAAGCCTTATCGGGCGGGCTATCTCCCCGAGGAACGGCGTAAAATCGAAAAGGAGCTTTTCGGCGGCGAGCTTACCGGCGTGGTGGCGACCACGGCTCTGGAGCTGGGCATAGACATCGGTGACCTGGAGGCTACCGTGCTCACCGGCTATCCAGGGAGCATCGCCAGCACCTGGCAGCAG
>CAZQXA010000157.1:0-2181 GCA_964597155.1 uncultured Dehalococcoidales bacterium | reverse complement strand
CCCCGCCCCCATCTTCTTTATAAGCTGTTTTATGCCCTCGGCGGAATCGTACAATCTCTGCTTTTCCTCAGCGGTCAGCTCCAGCTCTATTATCTGCTCAATGCCTCTTTTGCCCAGCCTCACCGGCACCCCGATGACGCTGTCTTTAATACCGTATTCACCATCAAGGAGGACGGCGCAGGGCAGGATTTCCTTTTTGTCCCGGACTACCGCCTCCGCCATGCGGGCAACGGCTGCCGAGGGGGCATAGAAGGCGCTGCCCGTTCTAAGCAGGTCGACAATCTCTCGCCCGCCGTGGATAGTGCGCTCCACCAGCCTATCAATGGTCTCTTGAGGCAGGAGCTTGGTGAGCGGTTTGCCCTTGACCATGGTCAGTCTGGGGATGACCACCATGTTTTGGCCGTGCGCTCCCAGGACACAGGGGGAGATGTCAGTCACCGGCACTTTAAGCTCGGTGGCGATGAAGGTGCTTAAGCGGGCGCTATCCAGGACGCCTGATAAGCCGATGACCCTATTCCGGGGGAAATGGCTGGTCTGAATGGCCAGATAGGTCATAGCGTCCAGGGGGTTGCTGACCATGATGATAACGCACTCCGGCGAATACTTGACTACGTTATTAATGACCTCGGTGACGATTTTGGTATTAGCCGCAAGCAGCTCATCGCGGCTCATGCCCGGTTTGCGGAAAAGCCCGGCGGTAATGATTACCACCTCAGAGGCGGCCGTCTCCGCGTAGCTATCGGTTCCGCTGATACTGGTATTAAAGTTGATGATTGGCGCCGACTGGAGAATATCCAGCGCCTTGCCCTGAGCCAGCCCGGGGACGATGTCCACCAGGACGACATCAGCGTAGCCCCTCTCGACAATCCTCTGGGCGCAGGCAGCGCCGACACTTCCAGCGCCAATAACGCTAATCTTGCTGGCTATTTTTTACTCCTTTAGAGTTTTTCAATCACGGCATCGGCTACCTGTGAGGTGCCCACAGCACCGGTGCCATCGGGTTTCATATCGTAGGTGACATTCTTGCCCTCGGCGATAACGGCGGCTATAGCCTTCTCCAGATTATCGGCGGTCTTGGTCTCGCCGAGGTGCCTTAGCATCATCACGCCAGAGAGCATCATCGCCATCGGGTTGACCTTATTCTGCCCCGCATATTTAGGGGCGCTGCCGTGGGTGGCTTCAAAGATAGCCGCCCCCTCACCCAGGTTGGCGCTGGGGGCTAGTCCTAGTCCCCCCACCACCCCGGCACAGAGGTCGGAGATAATGTCGCCGTAGAGATTAGGCAGAACCAGCACGTCGAACTGCTGCGGCTTGCGCACCAGCTGCATGCTCATGTTATCCACAATCCTGTCCTCAAATTCAATGTCCGGGTAGTCCTTGGCCACCTCTCTTGAGATAGCCAGGAATAAGCCATCGGAGAATTTAAGGATATTAGCCTTGTGGACGGCGGTTACCTTTTTTCTCTGGTTAGCGCGGGCGTAGTCAAAGGCAAAGCGGACAATGCGGCGGCTGGCAGTCTCGGAGATAACCTTCAGGCTGATGCCGGCGTCTTCTCCGACCCTGTTCCCCGTTGCCTTGGCTACCAGCTCGCGCAGCCTTGATGTCTCCGCCTTTCCCTTCTCGAACTCAATGCCGGAGTAAAGGTCTTCGGTGTTCTCCCTGACCACGACGATATCGACATCGGTAAATGCTGTGGGAGCGCCAGGGTAAATCTTGCAGGGGCGGAGGCAGGCGTAGAGGTCTAATTCTTGGCGCAGGGCGACGTTAACGCTTCTAAAGCCCGAGCCCACCGGGGTGGTAACCGGCCCTTTAAGGGCGGCCTTGTTCTTCCTGATAGATTTAAGGGTGGCATCGGGGAGGAGGGCGCCAAACTTTTTTTGAGCCTCGGTGCCGGCATAGACCACCTCCCAGTTAAAGCCGATGCCGCTGGCATCCAGGACCCGCTTTGTGGCTTCGGTGACCTCAGGCCCGACGCCGTCGCCGGGGATAAGAGTAACATTATAGGCCATCAGTTTATCCTTTTTAACCCCACCCTGTTTTTTAACCAGCGTTTTTCGTTCCCTACCCACCCGCCCAAAAGGGTTTCACCCTCTTATACTCTCTTTCCCCCCGTGAAAGGGAATGGAGAGAGGTCAAACCTCTATCGAGTGGGAGGGTGGGAAGGAAGACTCTCTGTATTAT
>CAZQXA010000156.1:0-2193 GCA_964597155.1 uncultured Dehalococcoidales bacterium | reverse complement strand
GTGCCCCACCTCATCATAGATGGCTGAAATCTGCCTCTCGGAATCGCCGCTGCAGATGACGAAATAATCGGCAAAGCTGCATACCTGGCGGGTGTCAAGCAGCACAATATCGCCCGCCTGCTTATCGGCGGCAGCCTCCACCGCCTTGCGCGCTACTTCTATTGATTCCAGAAGTCAGCCTCCATAGACTCACTTAATATTATATCATAGATATTTGTAGCAACCCCATCTCCTTACCCTTGTTGGCCGTTGTCTTTCTTCCCTATCCCACCCACCCTCATAGGCTTCGCCTCTAAAACTCTATAATTATGGGGTTAGGAAGCCTTTCTAGGGCGGGCTGGGTGGGACGCAAGACAACCGTTTAAAAGAGGAAATAATCAGCTTTATGTTATACTTATACTATGGAAAAACTATTATTTGGCACCGGCGGCACTCCCCACAGCTCCAGGACACAATCAACCATAGACGGCATCAAACGCATCGCTGAACTCGGGCTTGGCTGCCTGGAGATAGAGTTTGTCCAGGGGGTGAGGATGGGGGAGGCGGGAGCCAGGCTGGTGGCGGAAACGGCCCAGAGCCAGGGAGTAAAGCTATCGGCTCACGGCCCCTACTACATCAACCTCAATGCCCGCGAGCCGGAAAAGGTAGCCGCCAGCCAGGAAAGGATAATCCAGACCGCCCGCATCGGCGCCATATGCGGGGCGGAGAGCATAGTCTTTCACGCCGCCTACTACCTCGGCGACCCGCCCGAGCAGACCTACCAGACAGTGAAGAAAAACCTGGCTGAGGTCACAAACCAGCTTAAAAAGGAAAATAACCTGGTGAGGGTGAGGCCCGAGGTCATGGGCAAGCCCAGCCAGTTCGGCACCATAGAAGAGGTGCTCAAACTATGTAACGAGCTGGAGGGAGTGGGTATCTGTATGGACTTCGCCCACTGGCACGCCCGCAGCCGCCAGTCCAACTCCTACCCGGAGTTTATCTCCATCCTGGAGCAGATTAAAGGGGGGCTGGGAGCCGGGGCAATAGAGAACATGCATATCCATATCTCCGGCATCGCCTTCGGCCAAAAGGGGGAAACAAGGCACCTGGACTTAAAAGATTCCGACCTGCACTATATTGAACTCCTCCGTGCCCTCAAGGACTATGGGGCCAGGGGGCTGGTAATCTGCGAAAGCCCCAGCCTGGAGGCAGACGCCCTTCTCCTCCAGGAAAGCTACAATAGCCTCTAAAAGACAAGGTACTAGTACTAGTAGTTTTTTCCTATTGACAACCATTTCTGGTATAATAGTATTAAGGTTAGAAGTGAGGAAGGAATGAAGTCTGGCTGGTTACGCAGTAGCTTAATATATATCGTTATTCTGGTGGCGGCGGTAATCCTCATCTACCAGCTCTTCCCCGTAACCCAAAAACCGGTTGAAATCGGGCTGGATGAAGCTATAGCCCTGTCGCAAAACGGCGAGATAGCCGAGATTATAGTGAATGGTGAGGAGCTGCACATTACCACCACCGACGAAAGGGAGCTAAAAACCTCTATCGGCAACCTTACCCTGGTCGAGCTTCAGGAACTGGGGCTCAACCTTGAGGGGGTGGACTATGAGGTAAAACCGGCAGGATTTGACTGGGGCAGTATACTAATAAGTTTTATTCCCCTGATACTCTTTGGCGCCTTAATCTTCTTTCTCTTCCGCTCGGCACGGGGGGCTAATAATCAGGCGATGAGCTTTGGCCGCAGCCGGGCCCGACTCTTCCCGGCGAGCACGCCAACGGTTACCTTTGATGATGTCGCCGGAGTGGATGAAGCCAAACAGGAGCTGCACGAAGTGGTGGATTTCCTCAAGGCACGGGAGAAGTTCCAGCGTCTGGGGGCGCGCATTCCCAAGGGGGTATTACTAATAGGCCCGCCGGGCACAGGGAAGACGTTACTGGCCCGGGCGGTAGCCGGCGAAGCCGGAGTGCCCTTCTTTTCCATCAGCGGCAGCGAATTTGTCGAGATGTTTGTCGGCGTCGGCGCCTCGCGTGTCCGCGACCTCTTTGAGCAAGCCAAACGCAATGCCCCCTGCATTGTCTTCATTGATGAGATTGACGCCGTCGGCCGCCATCGTGGGGCGGGACTGGGCGGAGGTCATGACGAGAGAGAGCAGACCCTCAACCAGATTCTGGTGGAGATGGACGGCTTTGACACCAACACCAGCG
>CAZQXA010000155.1:1178-2238 GCA_964597155.1 uncultured Dehalococcoidales bacterium | reverse complement strand
GGCAAATCCGGAGATACACCGCCTGACCACCGCCGAGGAGATATGGCGGGATACCAATGGCAAAGTAGATATTCTGGTCTCTGGAGTGGGAACCGGTGGAACCATTACCGGAGTTGCCGAGGTAATCAAGCCCAGAAGACCGCAGTTCAAGGTGATTGCTGTTGAGCCAGCCGACTCTCCGGTACTCTCTGGTGGTAAGGCGGGGGCACACAAGATTCAGGGCATTGGAGCTGGCTTTGTCCCCGAAGTTCTGAGAACGGAGCTGATTGACGAAATTATCAAGGTCACCAATGAAGATGCCGGGGTAATGGCAAAAAGATTAGCCAAAGAAGAGGGAATACTGGC
The DNA here is from genome assembly GCA_964597155.1 of uncultured Dehalococcoidales bacterium. Taxonomy (GTDB): domain Bacteria; phylum Chloroflexota; class Dehalococcoidia; order Dehalococcoidales; family BS750m-G39; genus DUEC01. The sequence goes on along the minus strand of CAZQXA010000155.1, from coordinate 1,893 downwards.
CGGTATATCATCAGGTGCCGCCACCTGGGCAGCGCTTGAGGTAGCAAAGAGACCGGAAAGCAAAGGCAAGCTTATTGTGGTAATCCTGCCGGACACCGGTGAGCGCTACCTTTCCACTTGGCTTTTCCAGGAGCTTTATCAAGGTGCGCAAAGCATATAGAAGGGACATTATGGAGGGATAAGCCATGAAACGGATATACCTTGATTATGCGGCCACTACACCAACGCACCCTGAAGTGGTGAAGGTAATGCTCCCCTATTTCACAGATGTTTTCGGCAACCCTTCAAGTATCCATTCCTATGGGCAGGAGGCAAAAGGGGCTATTGAAGAAGCCAGGGCTAAGGTTGCCGACCTTATCGGTGCCCAGAATGAGGAAATCGTCTTTACCAGCGGCGGTACCGAGGCAGATAACTTTGCCCTTAAGAGCGTTGCTTTCGCCAATGAGAACAAAGGTAACCATATAATTATCAGCGCCATTGAGCATCCTGCGGTGATAGAAACCAGCAGGTTTTTGCAAAGAAGGGGATTCAGCGTAATCTACCTCCCGGTGGATGAGTATGGCTTGGTTGACCCTGAGGATGTAAGGAAAGCTATCACTGATAAAACTATTCTCGTTTCGGTGATGCATGCCAATAATGAGGTGGGCACCATAGAGCCGATAGCTGAAATAGGCAAGATTGCCCGAGAAGCGGGAATCTATTTTCACACTGACGC
>CAZQXA010000155.1:0-1078 GCA_964597155.1 uncultured Dehalococcoidales bacterium | reverse complement strand
CGGCTAACTTATCTTCGTGACCAGCTCATTAAGGGTCTACTGGAACGGATTGACCATGCCCGCTTAAACGGTCACCCAGTAAACAGGCTGCCCAACAATGTTAATGTAAGCGTTGACTTTGTGGAAGGGGAGTCAATGCTTCTAAATCTTGACCTGGAGGGCATTTGTGCCTCTACCGGCTCAGCCTGCAGTTCTCAAATCCTTGAGCCGTCCCACGTGCTCCTGGCACTGGGGCTTTCCCATGAGCAGGCGCATGGCTCGCTGAGGCTTACTCTAGGAAAATGGACTACTGAGGAAGAGTTAGAGCGGGTTTTGGACATCCTGCCCAGAGTTGTTGCCAAGCTCAGAGCTATGTCACCGCTTTTGAAGAGCCAGAGATAGGAGGGTAAAACATGCGTGATGTGTGGTCGCTGTATAGCGAGAAGGTGATGGAGCACTTCAAGAACCCGAGGAATGTGGGGGAAATAGAAAACCCTGATGGCATCGGACATGTGGGAAACCCAGTGTGCGGCGACATCATGGAGCTCTACATCAAGGTCAATGACAGCACTATTACTGACGCCAAGTTCAAGACCTTTGGCTGTGGCGCTGCCATCGCCACCAGCTCGATGGTTACTGAGATGGTAAAAGGGAAGACCATAAAAGAGGCACTGGAAATATCCAATCGAGCGGTAGCTGAAGCCTTGGATGGACTGCCCCCCATTAAGATGCACTGCTCAGTTTTAGCTGAGGAAGCGCTTAAATCAGCTATTGAGGACTACCTTGCCAAAAGGGGAGGAAAGGGTAACGCCAGTGAGTGAAATCCCTGAAATCGGTAAAATATCCCCTGAAATCTTCAACGAGCTCATATTTCCCCGCCTGGGGGCTAAGAGCGAGAAGGTCCTGGTGGGACCTCAGCATGGGGTGGATGTGGGGATAGCCGAAATTGGGGACAAAGCGGTCTCACTTACTTGCGACCCGGTGTTTATCGTCCCCGAGTATGGCTGGGAGAGGGCAGCCTGGTTTGCCATTCACATCCTTGTCTCTGACGCCGTGACCTGTGGGCTAAAGCCTAAGTTTCTGTCTATAGATTTAAACC
>CAZQXA010000154.1:0-2272 GCA_964597155.1 uncultured Dehalococcoidales bacterium | reverse complement strand
CGACACTCATCGCCAGCTGGAGCGGATGGGTTTTTGGCATAATCTGCATCGCCCTGGGGATTTTGTTAATGATTACCGAACGCCAATGGCTGAACGGGCTGTTGCTGGGGGGCACGGGGTGGGTTTTGCAGTCGGCAGCCACACAGAGTCGTCGCCAGGCAGGACTGCTCGAAGCCCTCAAAAAAACAAAAGCTCAGGATATAATGAACAGGGCAATCTCCTTTATCAGCCCGGAGTTCACCATCGGTCAGGCAATACACGATTACATCCTAGTTGGCGGGCAGCGCCAGTGCATCATAGCTTTGGACGGCAAATTCCAGGGGGTAGCCACGGTTAACGATATAAAACGGGTGCCTAAAAAGCGCCACGGCTCTCATATAGGCAAGATTATGACACCGGCCAGTGAGATCAAGACCGCCCATCCCCAGCAATCGGCAGCAAGCCTGCTTGGCCAGATGGACGAGCTGGGCACTGACTACATGCCCGTGCTGGAGAACGATACCATAGTTGGCATCGTGACTCGGGATAGCCTAATTCATCTGGCTCAGACTCGAGAAGAGCTTGGCATGTAACCCCCAGCCAATTCAATTATCAGCAATAATCAGGGCCGGAATTTCGTCAATAAGCTTTCTCTGCCGGATTTCGGTAGAGTAGACCCTCCACTGGGCCCTGAACCAGCGGAAGGGGCTTTCTGCCTGCGACCATATTTGCAGCATCAGGTCGTGGGGGTCATCAGTTAACCACTCCACGCTTTGAATGCTGGTGAGGGGTGTGCCGGCGACTGTTTCAACCTCATAATGGTTACGTTCCACCCCCTCCGGCAATAACCCTTGCTGATAAATACTCCACTCCACCTGTACCCGATTTCTGGGGGCAGCCCTGGTTCGCAGGTAGAGCCGACAGTCTTCCGTGTTGTCAGCGCTTAACCAGTAAGACTCCTGAAGGCTGGTAAAAAACAGGAAGGGATTTATATGCTTGATCACATAATAACCCCGCTGGCCCCCGGGGGGGCATCCCCCCACCACATCCTCCCAGTCCTTCCATATAAAATAGGACTCATTCATATGCTCAAGCAAGCCGCCACCGACCAGGATGCCACCGACAACGTCCTCCCAATAATCTGTTCCCAGCAGCCAGTTAGCTTTATGTTCAAAAGAGCCGCCCCGGGCAAAGACGGAGCATTCTAAATCTCCTCCAAAAATATAACGGAGGAGTTGCTCCGCTATGAAGCCGGCTACCTCTTCTGAGGAGGCAAAATCGCTATGGGCATGCTCTCCGTAGTAGATGACATCAGCCCCGGTGGCATACTGGGCTGATATTGGTATGGCACTGTCATCCATATCTCTGGGAAAGCCGTCAACTCCACCCGGATTAAATTGCTCGCTAAACGGCGCCGATTCCGCCGAGATAAAAGCCAGCCAGTGTCTATTGTTACCCACCCAGCTCCCGTCTTCGGAGCTATCGTAGTAAGCCACCGAATTACAAACCCCCTGGTCAGACAGTAACCATCGGGCTCGGCAATAATCCATTACCGAGCCGCCGCCGGTAACATAATACCTGTCCAGACTCTTAATCGGGCTATTGATAGTTACCACCAACGCCACCTTATCAGCCAGACCACCGATATTGCGGGCGACGGCATAAAGGGCGGCTTTCCCCCCCGCGCTGTGCCCGACTAAGATTAGATTCTCCCTATCGGGGAAGTACTCCTCAATGGTATCGGCGATGTTATCCGCCCAGGCCTCAACATCCTCATCGCTGGGATAGCACCTTGCCAGGGTATTAACCCGGACCTCGGTGCCGGGATTAGCTTGCTCGTAGTCCTCTATATATGGCGTTATCTGCTCCAGGATAGTATCCAACAAAAGCTGAAAACTACAGGCATCACCGCCGGCACCATGAATAAACACGAAGTTTAACTCTTTTACTTGAACCGGCTCTTCGGTTGCTGACTGGGCTGGGCTATAGATACCAAGCTGAAAAACCAGCCCGATGACTATTACCAAGGTTAGACGTTTCATAATGGCGACAAACATTCCGCTAAAAAACCTCAAACCAAAGGTATCATTTGCTCCTGCCAGTGTCAATACTACCGTTTTTGCCCAGTGAGGGGTTTTAGGGTATAATTCTCTCCTAAGGAGAGGTGACCGAGTGGTTCATGGTGCCGCTCTCGAAAAGCGGTCTTCGCGTAAGCGGAGCGTGGGTTCGAATCCCACCCTCTCCGCTTTGGAAATTGATAAAGCTATGGTTAGAATAAATTTAACCGACTTAT
>CAZQXA010000153.1:0-2295 GCA_964597155.1 uncultured Dehalococcoidales bacterium | reverse complement strand
CGCCGCCGCGGTGCCATATACCAGAGCCGGTGTAAAATCCCCAGGTGAAATTGACCTCAAAACCCTCAAGGTCAACACCGTAGAGCCAGGCAAGGTGGTCAGCATTCCCCGGCCCCAGCAGGCCCACCTGATCCAGATTCATACTAAAATCAGGGTTTTTCCTCTTATACTCCTCCAGCAGACGCTTATCCCTGGCTATTTGCGACAACCTGACCGGTTCAAAACCTGGGCCCAGCGGTTTAACCAGGTGCCCGTATTTTGAACCTGCCGTTTTAGCCCCTTCCGGGAGCGATTCAGCCTTGTAGGCTGCCGCCAGACCGATGGAGTAGTGGACGATAGGTTTATCGACTCTTTTTACCGTAACCGGGCCATGCGGTGTCCCCTTGGGGACGATGATTACCGAGGGCACATTAAACGCATGTTCCTCTCGTTCTGCGCCCAGTTCCACCGATATTTCGGCGCCCAAATAGGTGATATCGGTGTTATCTATTCCGGCAAAAACCAGACATTCATCGTAGGGGTGCACCAGCGCCCCTTTAGCCGGGTGTAGCGTGGTTGGTTTTTTAATAAAGCCATAAGAGAAATTGGCGTTGAACCCCTCCATGTCCTTGCCTTCCATCCATATCCAGGGCTCGGGATATAAACCGGCCGGCGGTTTTTGGATGAGCAACGGTTTCATCAGATGGGCATACATTTTCTTGGCCATTTTTTAATAACTCCTTCTTAAATGATTCCCTCAAGAACAAAGGCTATGCCTCCACCCAGGGCGAGGCGTGTTCGCCGCTGAGGCAGACCACGATAAAGCCATAGGGCTTATCCACCCACCTGGTAATTAGGGGAAGGTGGGGGAAACCCCCGGGGCAGATAGCGATGGTGGGCGTGTTGAAGACATGCCTTTCATATTCCTTGCCCATAGCCAGCTCCTGCTCGCACCCCAGATAGTTTAAGTTTTCAGGGTCAAGGCCGACAAAGACTAGTATTTCCGCTTCGGGGTGGTAGTGGGCTTCGCCGCCGCGGTGCCACTTGCCACACCGGGAGTAAAATCCCCAGGTGAAATTGACCTCAAAGCCCTCAAGGTCTTTGCCGAAGAGCCAGGCAATCTGGTCGCCGTTGCCCGGGCCGACTCCTCTCTCGGCCGGGTGCAGGATACCAGCGCGGTCAGCGATAAAGGCATAGCTTATCGGCTCGTCGGGGGCAGGCGGGCCCGGCTTTCGGGCATCAAACTCTTTCCAGTCGATATAGGTAATCAGCCGCTTGATTAAGTGCCCGTACTTTGAGCCGCTCGTCTTGGTCTTGCGGGGGACCGGAGTCGCCTTGTATTCCGGGGCCAGGCCGATGGTGTAGTGGGCGATGGGCCTATCCACCCGCTTATAGGTTACCGGGCCGTGGGGCATTCCCCTAGGAATGAGCACCACCGAGGGCTCGGTAAAGACGTGCTCCTCACCTTCTTCGCCCAGCAGAACCGATACCTCAGCGCCCAGATAGAGCATATTGGTGTTATCAATACCGGCAAATACCAGGCACTCGTCATAGGGGTGTACCAGCGCCCCTTCAATGGGGTGGCAAACGCCGGGCTTCTTGACGAAGCCAAGGGAAAAATTGGCATTAAACCCCTCCATATCCTTGCCTTCCATCCAGATACGTGGCTCAGGGTACAACCCTGCCGGTCCCTTCTGAATCTTTACTGGTTTTATCAGATGAGCATATTCCTTTTTGGACATTCTATAAGTCCCTCCTTTCACCAGAAAGCATAGCAGGCGCCAGCGTCCTGGTCAAGATGCTGGACCCAAGTGAATTTTACAAAAGGACGAAGACTTTGATAATATATAGTTGATGTTGTATACTATATAGGTAGTAAATTATATCTCTAGCAGGAAAACGGGGGAGGAACAGAAATGAGAAAGGATATCCTGGACAGAATCGCCACCGACCTGTTATCCGTGCCCCCTCTTATCTTTAGGGGCATAGGCAGAAAATTGCTAAAGACGGCGCTGGGCAGCGTTGATATGGATATTTCGCCGCTTCAGTTTGGGGTTATGAAGCTACTCAAGGAAGCAGGAACCCTCCACATCGCTGAAATTGGAGAAAGGTTACAGGTATCAAGGGCACAGATGACTCACCTGGTAGATAGACTGGAGGATTTGGGTATAGTCGAAAGGCAGATGGATACCACTGATAGAAGGATGACCAATATCGTGCTTACTGCTAAAGGCTCGGCTACCCTGGAAGCGCATAGCCTTCTAATAAGGAAGGCAACCAAAGAAACCCTGTCCGGCCTCACCGATAAAGAACTGG
>CAZQXA010000152.1:0-2337 GCA_964597155.1 uncultured Dehalococcoidales bacterium | reverse complement strand
GAGCAGAAGTGGTATAGGTTCTGGCTGGACAAGGGCTACTTTACCCCCAGGGTAGACCCCAAGAAGAAGCCCTTTGTCATCATCATGCCCCTGCCCAATGTCACCGGCGGGCTTCACATGGGGCACGTCTGCTTCCTCGCCCCGGAAGACATCATGACCCGCTGGCACCGCATGAAGGGTGATTCAGCCCTGTGGCTCCCCGGTATTGACCACGCCGGAATTGCCGCCCAGGTGGTTGTAGAACAACAACTAGCTCAAGAGGGGACCGACCGCCATAAGCTGGGCAGAGAGAAGTTCCAGGAGAGGATGTACCGCTGGGCAGAGGAGTGCCGCCGCCTAATTACCAAGCAGGAGCAGAGGATAGGCTCGTCCTGCGATTGGAGCCGGGAACAGTTTACCCTGGAAGAGGGACCGAGCCGGGCGGTGCGCACTGCTTTCGTACGGCTTTATGACAAGGGCTTAATCTACCGCGGAGAGCGGATTATCAACTGGTGTCCCCGCTGTGCTACCGCCCTCTCCGACCTTGAGACGGAACACAAGGAGATACAGGGGCACCTGTATTACGTCCGCTACCCACTGGAGGGCGATAAAGAATTCGTCACCGTAGCTACCACCCGCCCCGAGACCATACTCGGTGATACGGCGGTAGCCGTCAACCCCAAAGATAAGCGGTTTGAGGCGATGCTGGGCAAAAAGGTTATCCTCCCCGCCGTGAAGAGGGTAATTCCCATTATCGCTGATGAAGCCGTCGACCCCGCCTTCGGCACCGGGGCGGTAAAGATTACCCCCGCCCACGACCCGGTGGACTTTGAGGTGGCTCAGCGCCACGGGCTGCCCCTGGTCAATATCTTAAACCCGGATGTGACCATGAACCAGAACGCTGGCAAATACGCCGGGCTTGACCGCTTTGACTGCCGAGAAGCGATATTAGCTGACCTGGAAAAAGAGGGGCTTCTGGTCAAGGTCGAGCCCTATTCCCATTCGGTGGGGCACTGCATGCGCTGCCAGACGGTTATTGAGCCCATAGCCAGCCAGCAGTGGTTCATCAAGACCGAGCCACTGGCCAAACCAGCCATTGAGGCTGTCACCAGCGGGCGCATTAATATAATCCCCTCCCGCTTCACCAAGGTCTACCTCAACTGGATGGAAAACATCCGTGACTGGTGCATCAGCCGCCAGCTGTGGTGGGGGCACCGCATCCCGGTGTGGTACTGCCGGGGCTGCGGCCAGCTAACGGCAGCCGTTGATGAGCCCAGAGCCTGCCCCAAGTGCGGCTCAACCGATATCGAGCAGGACCCCGATGTTCTGGATACCTGGTTTTCATCGTCGCTATGGACTCACTCCACCCTGGGCTGGCCCGATGATACCCCGGACCTGGGCTACTTCTACCCAACCACGGTAATGGAGACTGGCTATGACATCCTCTTCTTCTGGGTGGCCAGGATGATTATGATGGGCCTGGAAGATACCGGCGATATACCTTTCAGCACCGTTTACCTTCATGGGCTGCTGCGGGACGAAAAGGGGGAGAAGATGAGCAAGGTGAGGGGTAACGTCCTTGACCCCCTTGATACCATAGATAAATACGGCACCGATGCCCTGCGCTTTGCCCTGACCATTGATGTCTCGCCGGGGAACGATATCAACCTGACCCCGGCCAGGCTGGAAGCCGGGCGCAACTTTGCCAACAAGCTGTGGAACGCCACCAGGTTCGTGGCCAGAAGCATCAACCAAGAAGGCGCCGATTTTAATATTCAGCGGGGCGAGCTTGCTCTAGAAGACCGCTGGATTCTTAGCCGATTGAGCGGCACCGTCGCTATCGTAACCAGGTTAATGGAAAACTTTCAGTTCGGCGAAGCGCAGCGGCAGATACACGATTTCCTCTGGGGTGAATTCTGCGACTGGTACATTGAGTTTGCCAAGATTCGCTTGAATGTGGGGGAAAAGCCATCGCCTCTCCCCGTCCTGGTTTACGTCCTGGAGACCTCGCTGCGGCTGTTACACCCCTTTATGCCCTTCGTCACCGAGGAGCTGTGGCAAAGCCTCAAAGCGCGCCTGCCCGCAGGTTGGCAGAGACTAGAGTCGATAATGATAGCTCCCTACCCCGAAGCCGATAAAAAGGCTATTGACCCAGAGGCGGAGCGGGTTATGACCGCCGTAATCGAGATAATACACGCCATCCGCAACGCCCGCGCCGAGCATAAGGTGGAGAGCGGCCGCTGGGTTGAGGCCCAGCTCTGTGCCGGCTAGCTTACCCCGGCCATCACTGCTTATTCAGCGGTAATTCAGACCCTGGCTCGGGCAAGGCCGGTTAGCTTCCTCAAGAGCCGAAAAGAG
>CAZQXA010000151.1:0-2360 GCA_964597155.1 uncultured Dehalococcoidales bacterium | reverse complement strand
GGTGACCGCCGGTGGCAGCTTGGCTACTATCCGCCGCAAAGTAACCGGTTTAGCCTCAGCCCGGGTAGGGGTTATGCTCTTAACCAAGCCGCTAGCCTGGTATTCCACCTCATAAAAGCTGGGGACATAGACGCCGGGGATAGCCGCTACCTGACGCAAAAGCTCTTTTTTGGAGGCTTTCTCCTTCTTCCACTGCCGGAAGCTATCAAGCAGCTCTAATAAGACCTCTTCCCCGTCGCCGATGACAAAGAAGTCGATGAAGTCAGCCATGGGCTCGGGGTTGAGGCAGCAACTGCCGCCGGCGATGACTATAGGCTGGGCATCGTTCCTCTCCGCAGCCAGGACCGGTATCTGCCCCAGGTCGAGGATGTTCAAGACATTGGTATAGGTGAGTTCATAGTCCAGGGAGAAACCGACGACATCAAAATCCTTCAAGGGTCTTTTGGACTCCAGGCTGAGCAGGGGGATACCGGCCGCCCGCATGGCGGCTTCCATATCTATCCAGGGGGCGAAAGTTCTCTCGGCGAGGACATCGGGCTGGCTGTTTAATATTTTGTAGAGGATGGGCAGGGCCATATTGGACATACCGATTTCATATAAATCGGGGTAGCAAAGGGTAAAGCGCAAGCTGGTCTTGTCCCAGTCTTTGATAACGCTGTTCCACTCGCCGCCGGTATAGCGGGCCGGCTTGGTCACCTGATAGAGAATGCTATCGGGGTAGCTCAAAGTAATTCCTCTCTATTAACCAGGGGATTCCTGGCGCAGCAGCTTGCGGTAATAGAAGGAAGGAGCCAGGTACAAGCCCATCACCGGGTTATGCCCAAAGACCCTGTCCTTGGCTACCAGCACGGTAACCGGGGCTTTAGAGTATTTAAAGAACAGGGAATCATGGCCGACGCAAAGCCCGACCAGTATGTTGAACTCCGTCTCCTCGCTATTTAATATTTCAGCCTGGGTTATGGGGTTGCACATCGCTTCAAAGGCGCCGGGGCCGGCTATCTTCTGCTCCTTGGTGATGCCAATCCTCTCCTTGGGTATGGCTCCTGCCTTACAGCAGACGGAAACGACCTCAAAGCCCCTGTTTTCTAAGATTTTGGTCAGTATTTCCGCCTCATCCTTGAGGCCAATGCAGGAAGCAACCCCCAGCTTCTTATAGCCCATCTTCTTGGCGAATTGCGCCACCTCTTCCACCCTGGGGTAACGTGTCGTCAGCCCTTCGGGCAGGTGCATATAGCACTCGAATTCCTGAATGGACGCCTGGCGGGCGAACTCCTTGTTCTCCGGTTGGTCGTATTCAGCCAGCGCTTTCTGGATAAGCCCCTGTTTGGTCTTGGTCGGGCAGTTTTCTGGACCTTTAAGGGATGCTCGGCTGTTGCACACTACCCTGGTGCACTTGGCACATTCCGGTTTTTCATTCATGGCCCCGCCTCCTGATATCAGCAAGATTGTTGTCCCATCTTCAAGCCATATAACTATAGACGATAGCCTTGTTTTTTACAATCAGTTTAATCACCCGCCCCTTTTTAAGCGTAACCTTTTCTTTCCCACCCAGCCCGCCCTACAGGGGTTTCACCTCTTTAAGACTCTATAGTCCCACCCTTCCCTTTTTTAACATTTATCTTTTTCCCACCCAGCCTCGAAGAGTCCTTGACCGCCCTACAGGGGTTTTTGTCCCCTATTACAACACCCCAAAAGTGAGGGGGCGCAGCCTCCGAGGGTGGGTTAGGGTGGGAAGTAGGACAATTGTAAAGGGGGTGGGAGGAAGAAAGAGAAACGATAAATGGCGCCCTTTGACGGCGGGGGAATAGCCGACTAAAATAGCACTAAGCGGACGGATTTCAAGGAGAAGGAAATGGAGCATATCTGGGCACCGTGGCGGATAAAGTATCTCAGAATGGAGAAAGCAGAGGGTTGTATTCTATGTGAAAAACCCAAAGAAAACAATGACCCCCAGAACTACATCCTGCACCGGGGCCAAAAAAACTTCGTCATTATGAATAGCTATCCCTATAACCCGGGTCACCTGATGATAGCCCCCTACCGCCATGTCGCCACCCTGGAGGGGCTAACCAAAGAGGAGCTTCATGAGCATTTTGAAATAGTTAGCCGAAGCCTGAAGGTTTTAAGAGGGGTATTCAATCCTGCCGGGTTTAATATTGGTATAAATATGGGGAAGGTGGCTGGGGCTGGGCTAGAGGGGCATTTTCATACTCATATCGTGCCACGCTGGCAGGGGGATACCAACTTTATGCCGGTACTATCTGATGTCAGGGTAATACCTGAAGCCTTAGCCGAGACCTATGAAAAGCTAAAAGACAAATTCTAAGTCAACGCTAGCCTTTAGGGGATTTTCACTTTTT
>CAZQXA010000150.1:0-2375 GCA_964597155.1 uncultured Dehalococcoidales bacterium | reverse complement strand
ATTGATATTGGCGGGCCGACCATGATTCGGGCGGCAGCCAAGAATTTTCCCAGCGTTATCGTGGTTGTCGACCCTGCCGACTATCCCCTGGTCTTGGAAAAGTTGAATCAGGGAGACCTGGACCTAATAGAGCGCAAGCGTCTGGCACAGAAGGCTTTCCAGCATGTGGCTATATATGATACCGCTATTTCCCAGTACCTGCGAAAAGGCGAGGAGGGCTTTCCTGATGAGATGACCATCGCCCTCAAAAAGCGCTACGGGCTTCGCTATGGCGAGAATCCCCACCAGCAGGCTGCCTTCTATGCTGAGCTGGCAGTGGGCACCGCCGGGGAGACCGGCATCACCTGGGCTGAGCAGCTGGGGGGCAAGGAGCTTTCCTTCAATAATATCTTGGATGCTGATGCTGCCTGGGGGGCGGTAACCGATTTTGCCGCGCCCACGGTGGCTGTTATCAAGCACACCAATCCCTGCGGGCTGGCAAGCCATGATGATATTGCCCAAGCCTATCGGCGTGCCTTCAGCGGCGACCCGGTGGCTGCCTTTGGCGGTATTGTGGCCGCTAATCGGGCGGTTACCCTGGCGATGGCTCAAGAAATGAAACCAGTCTTCTACGAGATAGTCATCGCCCCGGGGTATGAAGCCGAGGCACTTAAACTGCTCAAAGCCAAAAAGGACCTGCGTATTCTGGTGGCAAAGCTACCGCCGAGTTACGGGAAGGCTTCATCTGGCTACCTGGACCTCCGCCGTATAAAGGGCGGCTTGTTGCTCCAGGACTCAGATTCTTTGCCTGAGGGCAAGGTTACCTTGAAGAAAGTAACCAGGCGCCAGCCCACGCCGGAGGAAGTAGATGACCTGCTCTTTGCCTGGAGGGTGGTTAAGCATATAAAGTCAAATGCCATTGTGCTGGCTAAGGATAAGACGCTCCTGGGCATGGGCGCCGGGCAGCCCAGCCGCATCATCAGTGCCCAGATAGCTATCGAGAAGGCTGGGGACAGGGCTTCGGGCAGCGTTCTGGCCTCGGATGCTATGTTCCCCTTTCCCGATGTCGTCGAGGCGGCGGCCAAGGCCAGGGTTACGGCTATTATCCAGCCCGGTGGCTCAATTCGGGACGAGGACTCAATTAAGGCGGCTGATAAGTATAATATGGCGATGGTCTTTACCGGCACCAGGCACTTCAGGCATTAAGCTCTAACGCGGGAGGGAGGCTATGGCTAATGTAGTTCTGGTTTCTGATATGCTTAGAGGTTTTTTGGAGGAGGGCTATCCTCTCTATTGCGGGGAGAAGGCTCGGCGCATAATCCCCAATGTTCAGCGCCTGCTGGAGAGGGAGATAGCTGGGGGCTCCAAGGTCTTCTTCCTTTGTGACCAGCACGCCCCCGATGACCCCGAGTTTGACATGTTCCCCCCGCACGCCATTGAGGGCACTATCGAGGCTGAGGTTATCCCCGAGCTGGCCAAGTATAAGGGCGAGATAATACCCAAGAAGACCTACAGCTCATTTTTTGATACCTCGCTTGAGGAAAGCTTAAAAAAGCTAAAGCCGGAGAAAATAGTTGTCTGCGGGGTGTGCACTCATATCTGCGTTTTGTACGCGGTGGCTGATGCCAGAATCCGCGGCTATCAGGTTGAGGTGCCGGTTGACTGCGTTGCCTCCTTTGATGAGAAATCTCACCAGTTTGCCCTGGAATACATCGAAAAAACATTAGGTGCTAGGTTGACCGCTCCGGCGGCAAGACAAGCGAAGCCGCCCAGGTTTGAGCCCCTTGAGGACGTCTTAACCGGGGAGACGGCTGATATCTACTTTGCCCGCACTGTGGAAATACTGCGTAAGGAAGGGCTTAACCCGGTGGCGACTATGGAATTTTTCGCCAGCCGGGCGGGGGTCTTCTGCGGCATAGAGGAGGTCAAGGCTCTGCTCTCCCGGGTCTTACCTGAGGGCAACTGTGAGGTGTGGGCTCTGGCTGAGGGTGAGACCATGAAGGCCAAGGAAGTAGCCTTGCGCATTACCGCCCCCTACCAGAGTTACGGGCTGTATGAAACGGCGATAGATGGCATCCTGGCCTGCTGTAGCGGCTGGGCAACTGCCGCCCGGGAGTGTGTGGAGGCAGCCCGTGGGATACCGGTCGTCAGCTTTGGCGCCCGCCATGTTTATCCCTCGGTGGCGGGGGTAATGGATTACTCAGCCGTTGTTGGCGGTTGCCTCGGCTGCTCCAGTGTTGCCGGAGCCAAGCTGGCGGGCATTGAGCCGGCGGGGACGATACCTCATGCCCTGATTTTGATTATCGGGGATACGGTCAAGGCTACCCAGGCTTTTGATAAGCATATGCCTTCTGGCGTCCCCCGCGTTTCCCTGGTTGATACCTTTAAGGACGAGG
>CAZQXA010000149.1:0-2424 GCA_964597155.1 uncultured Dehalococcoidales bacterium | reverse complement strand
CCTATGATTCCGGTAAAGAGAACGACCGCTGGCGCCACTTCCGCCCGGTCTCCCGTAAAGAAGCCTACCAGGCAGATATCGCCTACGGCACCAGTAGCGAGTTCGGCTTTGACTATCTGCGGGACAACATGGTCATGGACTTACCCCAGTGCGTCCAGCGCCCCTTAAACTACGCCATCGTTGATGAGGTGGACTATCTGCTCATTGATGAGGCCAGAACCCCGCTGATTATCAGCGCCCCCGATGTCGAAGCCGGGAAGAGGTACCAGCTCTTTGCCCACCTTGTCCCCGCCCTAAAGAAGGATGCGGACTATACCATTGACGAGAAGACGCGCGCCATCAGCCTGACCGATGCCGGCATGACCAATACCGAAAGGATGCTGAACCGGGAAGGAGTGTTAAAAGCGCCCAACCTCTATGACCCTGCCAACGCCGACCTGCACCGCTACCTCCGAAACGCCCTAAGCGCCAAGGAGACATACCGCCGAGACCGCGAATATGTGGTCAAGGACGGGCAGGTTATCATCGTTGATGAGTTCACCGGCAGGCTGATGTACGGGCGGCGCTACTCCGAGGGCTTGCACCAGGCAATAGAAGCCAAGGAGCGGGTCAGGGTCCAGGCAGAGAGCCGCACCTTCGCCACCATCACCATCCAGAACTACTTCCGCATGTATCAAAAGCTGGCGGGCATGACCGGTACCGCCCTCACCGAGGCTGAGGAGTTCAGCAAGATATACAACCTTGAGGTGGTGGTAATACCCACCAATAAGGAGATGGTCCGGGAGGACTTCACCGACCAGATCTATAAGGACGAGGATACAAAATTCAAGGCGGTGGTGCGTGAGATTGGCGAGCTCCATAAAGAGAAGCGCCCGGTGCTCATTGGCACGGTATCTATTGAGAATTCAGAACACTTAAGCGACCTGCTGACCAAGAGGGGCATCCCCCATGAGGTGCTCAATGCCAAGCAGCACGAGAGGGAGGCTAATATCGTAGCCCAGGCAGGAAAGCCGGGGGCGGTGACCGTAGCCACCAATATGGCCGGGCGCGGCGTTGATATTATACTGGGGGGAAACCCCGAAGGGCAGAAAGAATCCGAGTGGCAGAAAGCTCATGACCAGGTCATTGCCCTTGGCGGGCTGCATATTATCGGCACCGAGCGCCATGAGGCGAGGAGAATTGATAACCAGCTCCGGGGCCGAGCCGGCAGGCAGGGCGACCCGGGAAGCTCCCGCTTCTATGTTTCTCTGGAGGATGATATTGTGCGCCGCTTTGGTGGCGAGCGCATCAAGTCCTTTATGGAGTGGGCGGGCATGGGCGAGGACACCCCCATTGAGAATAGACTGGTCAACCGCGCCATTGAATCCGCCCAGGTGAGGGTGGAAGGCTACCACTTTGATATACGCAAGCAGCTGGTGGAGTATGACGATGTAGTCAATAAGCAGCGGGAGCTTATCTACGGCGAGCGCAAAAAGCTCCTTGGCGGCGCCGACCTTAAACTGAATATCCTCTCCATGGTCAAAGACGAGGTCCAAGCCCTGGTAGCTACCCATACCGCAAGTGGGTATGGCGATGGCTGGGATATAAATGGTCTGGTTGGCGAGGTTGCCACCATTTTCCCCCTGCCCTCGGCACTAAACGCCAGCGCCCTCTCCCAGCTCAAGCCCAAGGATATTGAAGACAGGCTCATTGAACTGGCCGAGACTCTGTACGAGCAGAAGGAGAAGGAATTAGGCGCGGACAAGATGAGGATGCTGGAGAGGATAGTTATGCTCCGCACCATAGACAGCCTTTGGGTGGAGCACCTGACGGAAATGGAGCACATGCGCCAGGGGATAGGGCTACAGAGGGCGGGACAGCGAGACCCGCTGGTCGCCTACAAGAGGGAGGGGCACAACCTCTTTGGGAGCCTCCTGGCGGCTATCCAGCACGATGTGTCCCACCTTATATACCGGGCCAACATTGTCAAGAGGGAAGCCCCCCAGGGGCAAGCGGCACCAGCGCCAGCACCAGCAGCGATGCCAGCAGCGGCTCAAGCCCAGGGCGGCGATGGGAGCAAAAAGAGGCTGAGGGTTAAGGGGAAGAAGATAGGCAGAAACGACCCCTGCCCCTGTGGCAGTGGCAAGAAGTATAAGCATTGTTGTGGAAGGTGAGGACCTTTATCACCGGAGGGTAGATAAATGACTACAGAAAAAAGACGTATCCTTACGCTGGGGGAAAAGCAGCAATTAAGAAAACGATGGCCCAAGTGTTACATCTGTGAGGTAGATTTTGAAGGCTACGATGAGTCTGAAATTGAGTACGACCATATTTATGGCTACGCTACAGGTTATCCACAAGACTTGGAGTATTTTGCTCCAGTTCACGCCTCCAATCAGCCAAGTAAACGCAATTGTCACAAAGATAAAGGTGTGAAATCTCCTA
>CAZQXA010000148.1:0-2500 GCA_964597155.1 uncultured Dehalococcoidales bacterium | reverse complement strand
AAGGAGAGCAAAAATGGAAATCAACTGTCTGGTCTGCGGCAGAACTATTGAGATACCCGAGTTCATTGACACCAGTAACTACGACGGTCAGATAAACTGCCCGGAGTGCAAAGCACTACTGCATGTATACCTGGTCGGGGCAAAACTGAGGAAATACGAGGTGGTAACCGGCAAGTCGGAGAGTCCAGCGGTAGCCGAGAGCAAGCCCAGCCGGCGAACCAGCGGGGAGGCGGTGGACGTGGAGAAAGTCGCCAGATATAATCCCCTAAGGGACTACCTGGCCGGTTATAGAGCCAGCGAGCTGCACCTGCCCTTCAAGCAGATTGAAGGTATTATCGGCTCCAAGCTGGAAACAGCCGCCTATACCTTTAATTCATGGTGGGAAAACGATGGGAGCCATCCCCAGGCTATCGCCTGGCTAAGCGCCGGATGGGAAGTGGTCGATGTTGACCTTCATAAACGAGGGGCCGTCTTCAAAAGGGTCAAAAAATCTTAAAGTTAGCTGCTACTCAGGGCAGAGCTACGCCCAAAGGCCCAAGTCCTTTACCTGGGAAGGCGTGGAATACGAGGTGGCCAAGATAGAAAAAGAGTGGCGGCAGCCGGGGGAAAGGTGCTTCCAGGTCAGGACCGGGGATAACAAACTCTTCCAACTCTGCTATAATGAGTCCCAAGACCAGTGGTCGCTAACCAAGCTAATAAGGAGCTAGCCATGTTAAAAGAGATTTTAAAAATACTGGAAAAAGACGCCCGAACCACCACCAAGCAGATAGCCTCCATGACCGGCACCCCAGCCGATGAGGTGGCCAAGCTCATCAAGCAGGCGGAAAAAGACCAGACCATCCTCAAATATAAGACCATAGTTAACTGGGAAAAGGTTGGAGAGGAACAGGTGGCGGCGCTCATCGAGGTCAGGATTGCCCCCCAGAGGGATGTCGGCTTTGACGCTATCGCCGAGCGCATCTACCGCTTCCCCCAGGCTCGCTCGGTCTACCTGCTCTCCGGAACCTATGACCTGCTGGTCCTGATTGCCGGCAAGACCATGCACGAGGTGGCTGGTTTCGTCTCCCAGAAGCTGGCCCCCATTGAAGGGGTGCAGGGGACGGTTACCCACTTCCTGCTTAAAAGATATAAGGAGGACGGCGAAATCCTGGGCGGGGAAGAGGGAACCAGGCGCCAGCCGTTAATACTTTAGGAGATTTTTATGTCAATAAGCGCACGAAATCTGACCTCACAGCGGGCAAACCAGCTTGCCCCCTCCGGAATAAGGAAGTTCTTCGACCTTTTAGCTTCCATGGAAGGGGCAATCTCGCTGGGGGTGGGCGAGCCTGACTTTGCCACCCCCTGGCATATCCGCGAGGCGGCTATCTACTCCCTGGAGAAGGGTTATACCATGTATACCTCAAACCTGGGCATGCCCGAGCTGCGCCAGGAGCTTTCCGGCTACCTGAAGAAGAGCTACGGGCTGGACTATGACCCCGCCAGCGAGCTGCTGATTACCGTTGGCGTCAGCGAGGGGCTGGACCTGACAATGAGAGCCATCCTCGACCCCGGCGATGAGGTCATTATGCCCGACCCCTGCTATGTTTCCTATAGCCCCTGCGTGGCTCTGGCCGGGGGCAGAGCGGTTATGGTGCCCACCAACCAGAAGAATAACTTTGAGGTCAGCGCCGCCGATATCGAGGCACAGGTCAGCGATAAGACCAAAGCCATTCTCATCGGTTATCCAGCCAATCCCACCGGGGCCGTCATGCCCAGAGAAAAGCTGGCAAAAATAGCCGAGGTCGCCGGCAAACACCGCTTACTGGTAGTCTCCGACGAGATTTACGCCAGGCTGGTCTACGGCGTGGAGCATACCTGCTTTGCCACCCTCCCCCGGATGAAGGCAAGCACCGTCCTGCTCGGCGGCTTCTCCAAGGCTTATGCCATGACCGGCTGGCGCCTGGGCTATGTCGCCGCCAGCAAAGAGGTCATCGCCGCCATGTTCAAGATTCACCAGTACACCATCATGTGCGCCCCGACCATGGCGCAGGTGGCCGCCACCGAGGCGCTGAAATCAGGCGAGAACGATGTTGCCGAGATGGTCGAGGACTATAACCGCCGGCGGCTGGTTATGGTCAAGGGCTTAAACAAGATTGGGCTGTCCTGCTTTGAGCCCAAGGGGGCATTCTACGCCTTCCCCTCAATAAAGGGCACGGGGCTAACCTCCGAGGAATTTGCCGAAAAGCTTTTAATGGAGGAAAAGGTGGCTGTCATCCCCGGGGACGCTTTTGGGCAGTGCGGTGAGGGCTATATCCGCTGCTGCTATGCCACCTCTCTGGCTGAGATTGAGGAAGCGCTTACCAGGATGGGGCGGTTTGTGGAGAGGCATAGGAAGTAGGGTTTTATAAACTCCATCCCCTGTTTTAGTTTGGTCTCTTTTCCCACCCAGCCCACCCTATAGAGGTTCCACCTCTTTAAACTCTCTTGACACCCCACCCCTCAGTGGTATAATCCGCATTAG
>CAZQXA010000147.1:0-2514 GCA_964597155.1 uncultured Dehalococcoidales bacterium | reverse complement strand
GCTGACCGCAGACCATCTCAAAGAGGTCCAAAATCTTCTCCCTCTCTCGGAGCATATAGAGGACGGGAGTCATAAAGGCGCCGCAATCGTTTACGAATGTGCCAACCGCTATCAGGTGGCTGGCGATACGTTGCAGTTCGGCCATAATCACCCTGATGTACTCCGCCCGCTCCGGCACGGGAATGCCGGCCAGCTTCTCCACGGCTAAACAGTAAGCCAGGTTGTTGCTCATCGAAGCCAGGTAGTCCAGGCGGTCGGTCAGGGGAATGCAACCGCCGTAGCTCCTCTCCTCAGCCAGCTTCTCGATGCCGCGGTGGAGATAGCCGAAGACCGGCTCCATGTTAACGATGACCTCGCCGTCAAGGGTGGCCCGCATGCGGAAGACGCCGTGGGTGCTGGGGTGGGCGGGGCCGATATTGACGACAAAGGGCTCGGCCTTGATTATTACTTCTTTAGTAGCTTCCATCGCTTTAGATTTACCTACCAACCTTCCCCTTTTTAAAACCTATCTCTTTTCTTCCCACCCAGCCCACCCTAGAGAGGTTCCACCTCTCTTACAACTCTCTATGCCCCTCTCCCCTAAAGGAGAAGAGTCTTAGAGAGGCTTCGCCTCTCTTACTCTTTCCTCCCCTTCCCCTTGACGAGGGGAAGGGGATATAAGGGGATAGGGTGCTATAAAAAATCCTTTCTTAAAGGATGCCCTTCAAAGCCTTCCCAGAGGACAATGCGCTTCAAGTTAGGGTGCCCCTCAAAGCCAATCCCCATAAGGTCATAGATTTCCCTCTCCTGAAAATCGGCGCTCCGCCACAGGCCAACCACCGAGGGCAGGAGGGGGTTTTCTCGGTCGTAACAACGGACTTTCAAAACCAGGCTGTGATTATGCTTTATCGAGGTCAGCTGATAAATAACCTCAAAACAGTCATAGTAATCAACGGCGGTAATGGCGGCGAGGTAATCAAAATCAAGCCCGGGGGCGGTCTTTAAGTAAGCGGCTACCTCCAATAGTGATTGGGCCTTGACCAGCAGGCTATTTGGCCCCGATTCGGTAACGCACCCCGGGAAGTGCTTGGCTATCTGTTTGGCTATTTTCTGTCCGGAAAGGGCCAGCGTCATCCTCTATCTACCTTCTTTCAAGCAAACTCATCTTGGCTACCTTATTTTGTAGCATCCTTATGCCATAAATCAGGGCTTCGGGGCGGGGGGGACATCCGGGCACATAGACATCAACCGGGATGATGCGGTTATACCCGGGGACCACGCTATAAGAGGAACGAAAAATGCCGCCGCTGATAGCACAGGCCCCCATGGCGATTACCCACTTCGGCTCGGCCATCTGGTCGTAGATTCTTTTCACCTGGGGCGCCATCTTCCAGGTAAGGGTGCCGGCGGTAATCATCAGGTCTGCCTGGCGGGGGGAAGCGCGGATGATTTCCATGCCAAAGCGGGAGAGGTCAAAGCGGGAGGCCTCGGTAGTGATGAACTCGAAGGCGCAGCAGGCAGGAAAACAGACCACCGGCCACATCGAAGAGCGCCGCGCCCAGCCAAGCACGGCATCCACCGAGGTCAGCAGAATATTGCGCTTGAGCTCCCCTTCCAGCCACTGGTCGGGGTCGGGGGTAGCCTGCTGGCTACGGGCAATCAGCTCGTTTATCGCTCTGCCCTCAGCCTCATCAAGTTGACTGGGGGAATAAACCTCGTCTACTTCCATTCCAGGACCTTCTTCTTCCAGGCATAGATATAACCGATAACAACAACGGCAATAAAAATCAGCACGGCAATAAGCCCAAAAAGCCCCAGCCCTTTTAGCTCAACCGCCCAGGGGTAGAGGAAAACAACCAGGATATCAAGGGCGATAAACAACAGGGCATAAAAATAATAGCGGAAGTTAAAGCGGACCCAGGCGGTACCTATGGTCTCCATGCCGCACTCAAAGGTGGAGTTTTTAACCGGATTGGGGTTATAGGGAACAACCTGCATGAATCTGGGCAAGGAGGGGGGCTTGGGGACGAATCTGGAGAGGAAGGGATAATGAGTCTCTAGATACTGACTTAACCTTCGGTAGTAGATAACCAGACGCGCCGGCAGACTTAAGGAAAAGGGGAGGAGAATAGTGGTAACGGCAAAAAAAATGGCAACTACCAGGAGCAAACCGATGTAGCCATAGTCTGCCAGCAAGTGAATTCCCCCCTACTTCACTAATGACGGCATCAGTATATCATACCCCACTTTTTTAAGGCAAGGGTTTTTAAGACACCAATTGTTTGCTTCTCACCCTCCCACCCTACAGAAGTGATACTTCTATCAATTTCTTCTCGAGGGGGGCGGGGTAAAAAGTACAGAAGCACTAGCCTTTTGGGGCGGGTGGGTATGGGAAGAAAGACAACCGTTAAAAATGGGGTGGCGGTGTCGGAGCTTTTAGAATACGTTTTGCTTCCCACCCTCCCACCCTTCGGGAGCTTTGCCCCCTTCATTAGAAATTCAAAGCACGAAATCCGAAATACTAAATGACTTAAT
>CAZQXA010000146.1:0-2536 GCA_964597155.1 uncultured Dehalococcoidales bacterium | reverse complement strand
GGCCCAGCGGGGCGACCCCGGGAAAACCGGTTGGGCTTTTCTATATCGGGCTAGCACACGGGGAGAGAAGCTACAGCCGAAAGCACATTTTCCGGGGCGACCGCGAGCAGAATAAACAGAGCGCCGCCGAAGCAGCGCTAGGCTGGCTGAAAGAATATCTAATAAGCTTAAAATAAGTTCTTTTTCCCACCCTCCCGCCCTAACCTCTCTTTAACCCTCTTTCTTTGCCTCCCTACCCCCGCTTAAATTTACGTTTTACTTCCCACCCTAACCCACCCTATAGAGGCTTTACCCCCTCTTTATTTTTTGCCCCTTTATCCCCCCACCCAGCGGGGGAAGAAAAGAAGGACACCACTGCAATGGGGAGAGGGGAAAGAAAGTCTTAGAAGCGGAGCTTATGAGGGCGGGTTGGGTGGGAAAAAAGAGATTAGCAAAAAAGGGGGGGGTAGACAGGATTGCCAATATCACCTATTAGGCTTAAAATAGAGTATGCTCCAGGAAAAACAGGTGGTCACCTGCTTCCTTGAATCGGAGGACGAGATACTGATTCTGCGCCGCAGCCAGCGGGTTGGCAGCTACCAGGGAAGGTGGGCTGGAGTCAGCGGCTATATCGAGACCACCGCCGATGAGCAAGCCCTGACCGAGATAAAAGAGGAAACCAGCCTGTCCGGAGAAGAGGTGGAACTAATAAGAAAGGGCAAGCCATTAGCCATCGAGGATAAGGAGCTGGGGGTCAGATGGTTGGTCCACCCCTACCTATTCCACATAAAGGACAGAAACAAAATCAAGATTGACTGGGAACACAAAGAGGCAAGGTGGATAGCCCCCCAGGATATAGAGCATTACCCGACCGTGCCCAAGCTCAAGGAGACACTGGCTCAGGTACTATAACTAAAAAGGAGGTTTGAAGATGACAAAGTCAATAGTCAAGGTAGCCTGTGGTGTCCTCATACTGCTCATGGTTATAGGCGGCGCCTCAGCCTGCGCCCCTAAGACGACTGACCAAATCACGGAAGCCGCCCTGCAGGCCATGAGCAATGGTGATTTTGAGACTTTCCTGGAATACTTCACTCCCGCCGATAGGAGCCTTCTGACTGAGGCTGAATTTGATGAGAACTGCCGGGTACTACAAGAGATAATCGGTGACTACATAGACAACGAATACTGGAAGACGGAAGAGGCAGAAGAAGGCTACACCATTGTTTACTATAAAGCTCACTTCAGCGACGAGCCGGCGGATGTTACCGTCGTCTTTTACTTCGAAGAGGTAGCATATTCTCCGGAACGTTTACTTCAGAGAGGTCATTGGAGAAATATACAATACGAGGAAACATATATCGCTGGTTTATGGTTCGATTCCCCCAAGATACAAGAGTACCTAGGAGAGTAGCTTTTCTAGATAAGCGATGACCTCTGGCGGTGAGAGCAGCCCGTTCTCGGTAACTACTGCCGTGACCAGCTCCAGAGGGGTAATGTCAAAGTGGGGGTTTTTGACCCTGACCTGAGGCGGCACCGCTTTAATAACCTCAGGCGGCCCCTTTTCCTCCAAATCAATGTCGCTGCTTTTCCGCCTGGGGTCAAACTTGAGCGTCTCGCATAAAACATAAAAGGGGACGCCGGCTTTTTCCGCAGCCAGGGCTAAGGGGTAGCTGCCGATGCCATTGATGATATCGCCCTCGGCACATACCCTGTCGGCGCCGACCATCGCCTTGCCCACCCCCGATAGGTAAAGCCCGATGGCAGTATCGTCAATAAGGGTAACCGCCAGCCCCTGGCGCCCGAGCTCCCGGGCAATCCTCTGCCCGGTGCCGCCCGGACCGGAGCGGGTAACGATTACCTCAATACGCTTATATCTGATAAAGGCCTCTTTTAATGTCGCCACCACCGTTGAGCTATAGCTATGGGTCATTATCCGCTCGCCACCAGCGATTAATTCAGCGCCATAACCGCTAATCTTGGCTATAGCCTTCAGTGAAGCATCGGCTAATTCATCAGCCTGGGAAAGGGCAAAGCCCTTAACTACCTCCAAACCCTCGTCTGCTGAAAGGCGGGACATAGCGTCCAAAAAACGGCTGGTGATGTTAAAAATCGGCGCCATCGCCGGACGGGCAGCCATTAATCTCTCCCCCACCCCCTCAAGCTCCAATAAAAACTGGCTGGTGCTGCCTGCCCGACTGCGCTCGGCGGCAGTCTTCAATACATTTATCGCCTGCCTGGCCAGCTGGCTGGCGCCATGAATTTTGTCATTTTTGATTTGCTCTATTAAGCTGGTAATTTCTGGGCTAGTGTCCACGGTAGTCATTCTATCAGCCAAAGCGCAGAGGGTCAAAAAGGGGCAGGTTATTCTTACCACCCCCCCACCCTAGAGAGGCTTCGCCTCTCTTTAGCTCTCTTTCTTTGCCTCCCTACCTCCCGCTTTAATTTACGTTTTTCTTCCCACCCTAACCCACCCTATAGAGGTCAGACCTCTTAAACACCCCTTAAAGGGGGGAGGTTAAGGAGATGAAAAAAGGTGAAACCTCTTTGGGCGGGTGGG
>CAZQXA010000145.1:0-2542 GCA_964597155.1 uncultured Dehalococcoidales bacterium | reverse complement strand
TATGAAAATAGCATTTATCGGCGGCGGCAATATGGGAGAGGCGATGCTGGCGGCTATTCTGGAAGACAGCCTGGCTAAACCAGAGGCGATAAGGGTAGGCGATGTCAGCCCGGCTCGCCGCCAGCACCTGGAGCAGAAATACGGAGTGGTAGTAACTGAGAGCAACCTGGAGGCTATCTCGGGGAAGGATGTCGTCGTGCTGGCGGTAAAACCGCAAACCTTAGCTGAGGTCTTAGCCGAGCTTAACGGTCGGTTCAAATCCAGCCAGCTGGTAATATCGATTATCGCCGGCGCCAGAATCAAAACTTTATCTGAAGGCTTGAAGCACGGCGCTATCGTCCGGGCTATGCCCAATACCCCGGCCCAGGTTGGGGAGGGGATGAGCGTCTGGACGGCTACCGCCGAGGTAACCGCCGAGCAGAAGGGACTGGCTGGGGCTATCCTGGGGGCGATGGGTAAAGAGCTCTATGTTGATGACGAAGGCTACCTTGACATGGCTACGGCGGTGAGCGGCAGCGGTCCGGCCTATTTCTTTTTGATGGTGGAGTCGCTGGTTGATGCCGCCGTAGAAATCGGCCTTCCCCGGGATATGGCTTCGGAATTAGTGCTGCAGACCATGCTCGGCTCCAGCCGCTTTATTCAAGCCTCGGGCGAAGAGCCGGCTGAGCTGCGCCGGAGGGTTACCTCCCCCGGCGGCACCACTGCCGAGGCTCTGCTTCGCCTGGAGAAGGGCAGGTTCACCCAGCTAATTATCGAGGCGGTTAAGGCGGCCTACGATAAGGCCAGGAAATTAGGTGGCTAGCTAACAGTACATTGACGGCACCAGGGATGACGCGAACTTATGAACTGGCTTGATATTGTTATTCTGGTAGTAATAGTTATTGCCACCTTTTGGGGACTGTGGATTGGGCTTATCCGAGCCGCCCTGTTCCTGGTGGGGATAATCGTTGGCGTCTTCCTGGCCGGGCGCTATTATATCCCCCTTTCCCAGCATTTGTCCTTTATTTCCCAGGAGGGTGCCGCCAAGGTTGTCGCCTTTGCCATCATCCTGGTTGGGGTGATTATAATTGCTACTCTGCTTGCCTGGCTGTTGACCAGGGTGGTCTCAAAGCTGAAGCTGGGCTGGGTCAATCGCCTGGGCGGTGCCGTCTTTGGTCTGTTGCTGGGGGCTATATTATGCGGCGCCGTTTTAGCTATGTGGGTCAAGTTTTTAGGCATGAGTGAGACTATTAACGACTCATTCCTGGCGCGGATACTGCTGGACCGCTTGCCTATGGTGCTGGCCCTGCTCCCCGCTGAGTTTGACGCCGTGCGCTCTTTCTTCCCGTGATGTTTTAAGCTTTGACCCGAAACTTTTTCTTCAAGGCTTGAGCCACGTGCTTGGGGACAAGGTCGTCAATATCGCCGCCCAGGCTGGCTGCTTCCTTAAGCAAGCTGGAGCTCAAGAACTGGTATTCCACCCTGGCCATAAGACAGACTGTCTCTAGTTCAGGGTACAGCCTCTTGTTCATCATGGCCATATCAAATTCCCGCTCAAAGTCGGCGCTCATTCGTAATCCCCGCACCATAGCCTGCGCTTTTACCCTCTTGGCAAAGTCAACGGTAAGCCCGCCGAAGGGCTGCACCTCAACCTTGGGCAGGTGGGCTATGGCTTGTTTGATTAGTTCCACCCTCTCTTTGGTAGCGAATAGGACGGGCTTATTTGGGGTTTCATAGACGCCGATGATTAGCTTGTCAAAGAGCTTAGACGCCCTGGTGGCGATATCAAGATGGCCGTTGGTTATGGGGTCGAAGCTACCGGGATAGATAGCAATACTCAAGGCTTGCCCTCCTTTTGGTATAATGCGATGCAACTATCGCCATGGCGACGCTCTTTTAGCCGGTGTAGCGGGGCGTATGATGTTTCCAGGGGGAGGTGGGGGGAGTGCGTCACCACTACGATTGACTCAGCCCCGACCAGCTTGGAGTTTGCCAGTTGCTGCACCAGGCTGCCTATAGACGAATCAGCATAGGGGGGGTCTATCAGTATAATGTTATACTCCTCCTCAAGAAAGGAAATCGCTTTAGCCACACTGCAGCAGTAGACGTGAGCCTGGGCGGTGAGCTTTGTCTTTTCCAGGTTTTCCCTGATTATACTACAACATCGTGGTTCCTGTTCAACAAAGTCAACCCAGCCGGCGCCACGGGATAGGGCTTCAATGCCCAGGGCGCCGCTGCCGGAGAAGAGGTCGAGCACCCGTGACCAGTCGCTGGCGGTGTTTTCCAGGATGGAGAAGATTGCCCCCCGCACCAAATCGGTCGCCGGGCGGGTGCCCGCTCTCTTGGGCGCTTTGAGGTGGTGTCCTTTGGCGGTGCCAGCAATAACTCGCATCATCGGCTTACTTCTGGATGATAGCCAGTTTTAGCCTTTATTGTCAATGCATAGTTTATGGCACTGCCCCACCCCCCTTTAAGTTTTTCTTCCCAAGCCCACCCGCCCTAGAGGAGAAATTTCCAAATCCTAATATCTAAACTCTAAACGGGCACGAATTAAGTCATTTAG
>CAZQXA010000144.1:0-2674 GCA_964597155.1 uncultured Dehalococcoidales bacterium | reverse complement strand
TGCTTTGAGCTTTTTGACCTTGATAATAGACAAACCTTGGCTGGAACTGGTTTATTTGCTTGGCCAGCAGGGCGGTGTTCTTGCCGGCAGCCAGCCCGATGATGCTAAAATGCTGGGGTAGGGCGCTGATTACTTCCAGGGTTTGACGACCTATGGAGCCGGTTGAACCCAGGACGGCTACCTGCTTTACTATATTGCCCATATCACATAATAGTATACCACGACGCCAGCCATGACAACGCTGTCTATCCTATCCAGGAAACCGCCGTGCCCCGGCAGCAGGTTGCCGGAGTCTTTTACCCCCATGTTGCGCTTGAGCAGGGACTCGGCCAGGTCGCCGAGTTGCCCGAAGAGGCTGACCAGAAAGCCGAGGAGTACCGCCTGCCAGTAATTTAGAGGTAAGGCCATGGTAAAGAGGAGGCTAACAATGATCGCTGCCAGAAAACCGGCTATTGTCCCTTCCCAGGTCTTGCCCGGGCTGATGGCGGGGGCAAGTTTGTGTCTGCCCAGCGCCCTGCCCACGAAGTAGGCGGCGGTATCAGAGCCGAAGGTGGCCAGCAGGGCCAGGAATACCCAGTTTCGGCCGTCATCTAAGCCCCTTAGGGCGACAAAGTGGCTCAGCAGCCATCCCATATAGAGGATGCCGGCTATCGTCCAGGCCCAGCCGAGGAAAGCCCCTTCCTTTTGGGGGCGCGCCAGAAGGCAGATTAGGGATAGCACCACGGCTGAGGTCAGGAGCAGTGGTTGGGTGAGGGCATAGCTG
Organism: uncultured Dehalococcoidales bacterium; assembly: GCA_964597155.1. Taxonomy (GTDB): domain Bacteria; phylum Chloroflexota; class Dehalococcoidia; order Dehalococcoidales; family BS750m-G39; genus DUEC01. The sequence goes on along the minus strand of CAZQXA010000144.1, from coordinate 1,911 downwards.
CAATGAGGGCTGGTGATAAAGAGTAGCGTCCAGGTTAGCCCGAAGTAGGTGAGTGGCGGCATCTTTTTACCAGCCGCCATTTTGTAGAATTCTTTGACCGCCAGTAGTCCCCAGACTGCCACCAGAACGGTGAATGAGGGGAAAGGATATTCTGGTCTGGAAAACCAGACGGCAGCGGTTATCAGAGGGACGCCCCACAGCCCGGTTATAACCCTTTCTTTAAGCATATGATTGTCTCTCAACCTCACCCCCTAACCCCCTCTCCATTCTTGGAGAGGGGGAAGAAGGTTTTTAAGAGAGGCTTCGCCTCTCTTTGACTCTTCTTTTTTAATCCCTTTTCATAAGAGGAGAAGAGGTTTTAGAGAGGGGGCGAAGCCCACTCTCTAATCTACACTCCCCCTTCCCTTGTTAAGGGAAGGGGGTCAGGGGGATAGGATTACCATATTTTAATCGGGTTCCCTGAAAAATCAAAGATTTTTTAGGGTGAAAAGGGGGATAGGTTACTAATTATAGTCCACCGAAGCGTCTTTGTCTCTGGCTGTAGGAGAGCAGGGCATTGTCAATCTCTTTTTCATCGAAGTCAGGCCAGAGAGCCTTGGTGAAGTAGTATTCGCTATAGGCAGTCTGCCATATCAGGAAGTTACTGAGGCGGAGCTCGCCGGCAGTGCGGATGACCAGGTCGACCTCGGGCAGAGCCGCGGTGTAAAGATAGCTGGTGAACAGTTCCTCGTTTATTTCTTGGGGCGGGATGCCGTCAGCTATGGTTCGGCGGACGGCATTCAAAATTTCAGCCCGCCCCCCGTAGTTAAAAGCTAGGCTGAGTGTCATCCCGGTATTGTTTTTGGTGAGCTCTATGGCTTTATTTATGGCTTGCTGCAGGCCCGGCGAAAGCTCGTCAAGGCGGCCAAGGTGGCGGATTTTTACCCCGTTTTTATGCAGCTCGGGGGCTTCCTTGCCTATTGCCTCTTCTAGGAGGTTAAGCAGGCCGGTAATCTCCTCTTCGGGGCGCTTCCAGTTTTCGGTGGAGAAGCCGTAAAGGGTGAGGTATTTCAGCTTGAGTTTGTTAAAATAGCTAATTACCGAGCGCAGATTTTCCACCCCTGCCCGATGCCCCTCAAGCCGGGGCAGCCCACGCTTTTTTGCCCACCGGCCATTGCCATCCATGATAATAGCTATATGGTTGGGGAAGCGGGCGGTTTTTTTCCTGGCTGGTGAGGTAACTCTGGCGCTCATATCCTCTAAAGTACCCGGGCTAGACCTCCATGAGTTCGGTTTCTTTGTCTTGGGCTATTTGCCCGATATTGGCGATAAAGCTATCAGTAAGCTTTTGTAGCTGATCCAGGGCGCGCTTGTGCTCATCCTGGGAGATTTCCTTATTTTTTTCCAGCTCCTTTAGTTTGTTCATGACTTCATGCCTCAGGTTGCGTATCACTATCCTTCTATCCTCAGCCCTCTTGTGCACCATCTTGGTTAGCTCCTGCCGGCGCTCCTCGCTTAAAGGCGGCAGAGCCAGCCTGATGGCATTGCCGTCACTGGTGGGATTTATTCCCAGGTCGGACTTGAGTATAGCCTTCTCTATATTGGGTATGGTGCTGCGGTCCCAGGGCTGGATGACGAGCAGCCTTGCCCCGGGGGCGGAAATGCCGGCAATCTGGTTGAGGGGGGTGGGAACGCCGGCGTATTCTACCTTGATGTGCTCGATTAGGGCAGGGGTGGCGTGCCCGGTGCGGATGGTAGCCAGCTCCGTCTTCAAGCCCTCAACCGAGGCTCGCATCTTTCCCTCACTATTCAATAAACTGGGGCTAATCACCTTAATCCTCGCTGTAGACTAGGGTGCCAATAGGTTCACCCAGTATTGCCCGTTCTATGCTGCGAGGCGCTTGAAGGTCGAAGACAATTATCGGCAGCCTG
>CAZQXA010000143.1:0-2681 GCA_964597155.1 uncultured Dehalococcoidales bacterium | reverse complement strand
GGCGGTGGCCCGGCGGGCATCTTCGCCGCCCTGGAACTGGCTAAAGTCTCCGATCTGCATATTCTGCTCATTGAGAAGGGGAGGGACATTGATAAGCGCCAGTGCCCGGCGCGGGACACCGGCAAGTCCTGCCCCCCCTGCTCCCCCTGCAATCTGGTCTGCGGCCTGGGCGGGGCTGGCGCTTTCAGCGACGGCAAGCTAACCCTATCCTCACAGATTGGCGGCAGGCTGAGCAATTACCTCAGCGAGAAAAAGGCTGAAGCCCTCATCAAGTACGCTGACGAGGTATACCTCAAGTTCGGCGCCCCGGATAAGCTCTATGGCATCGGGGGCAAGGTTGGCCAGCTAAGCAAAAAGGCGGAGCGGGCCGGACTCAAACTGGTGGCGGTGCCCATCCGCCACCTGGGCACCGAGCACTGCCGTTCGGTGCTCAAAGCGATGTGGGATAACTTAAGCCCCCGTATAGAATCCAGGCTTGAGGCAGGGGCCGATAGTATCAGCGTTAAAGGGGGCAAGGTCAAAGGAATCGAGACCGAAGCCGGGGATAGACTTGACTGCCGTTACCTGATTCTGGCGCCAGGCAGGGAGGGAGCCGACTGGCTGGCCCAGGAAGCCGAACGGCTTAAACTGACCATGCACAGTAACCCGGTTGATGTTGGGGTCAGGGTGGAAGTGCCGGTGGCGGTAATGAAGCCCCTGAGCGATGTCCTCTACGAGGCAAAGCTGGAATTTCTGTCCCGGAGCTTTGACGACCGGGTTAGAACCTTCTGCATGTGCCCCGGCGGCGAGGTCATCATGGAGACCACCGGCGGCTCTGACCCGGTAATTACCGTTAACGGGCACAGCTACGCCGAACGCGCCACGGCCAATACCAATTTTGCCCTGCTGGTGAGCACCACCTTCACCAAGCCCTTCAACCAGCCCATTGCCTACGGCCGATATCTGGCCCGGCTGGCTAATATCCTGAGCGGCGGCGTCCTGGTGCAGCGGCTGGGCGACCTGATGGAGGGGCGGCGCTCCACGCCAGAGCGCATCAAGCGGGGCTTAACCAAACCCACCCTGAAGAACGCTACCCCCGGCGACCTCAGCTTTGCCCTGCCCTATCGCTACCTTACCGACATCGTCGAGATGCTCCAGGCAATGGATAAGCTGGCTCGGGGCGTTGCCTCGCCCCATACCCTGCTCTACGGCATTGAGGTTAAATTCTATTCCTCCCGACCTCAGCTCAGCCCCAGCCTGGAGACCGAGGTCGGCAACATGTTTGCCGTCGGTGACGGCGCCGGCGTCAGCCGGGGCTTAATCCAGGCTTCAGCCTCCGGCGTGGTGGCTGCCCGCGAGATATTGAGCCGAAGCCAGCATTAATCCCCTCCCCCCTTTTATCTTTCAATATCTTTTCCCACCCGCCACCCTTTGAGGCCTTGCTCCTCCCCCCTTTTAAAATAAGTCTTTCTTCCCACCCAAACCCACCCTAAAGGGGTTTTACCCCTCTCTAACTCTTATTCATCCCCCTATCCCCTCTTGAGGTTCGTGGATTGGGGGCACCACCCCCGAGGGCGGGGGGGTGGGAAACAAAACACCAGTTAAATAAGGGGGGGCACTACCAAGGCATAGATGATTATAGCCAGTTGACAGGGTGATTGGAGCCGACTAAAATGTGATGGACATAAGAAAACCGTCACGGTTATAAGAAGGAGGAGGATGCTACGTGGCTAATGTAGTAGCTACGGACAACGAAAACTTCGAGAGTCTGCTCCGACGGTTCAACAAAAAGGTGCAACAAGAAGGCATTTTATCCGAGGTGCGCCGTCGCGAACACTACGAGAAGCCCAGCGTCAAGCGCAAGCGCAAGGGAGCCGCCAAGAGACGCAAGAGCGCCCGCATGCCGAGAAGCATGCCGAGAAGCATGCCGAGAAGATAGTAGATACTATGGCAGAGAAAGCACCAATATTAAAACAGAAGCTGATGGATGACCTTAAGCAGGCGATGAGGGCCGGGGATACGGTGAAGCGTTCGGTCATCCGTTTGGTGATGGCTGCCATCAAGAACACCGAAATCGCCCGCCAGACTACCCTGGAAGATGCCGATATACTGGGCGTTATCGCCAAGGAGATCAGGCAGCGCAAGGAGAGCATCGAAGCCTTTAAGCAGGGCAACCGTCCCGACCTGGTGTCTCAAGAAGAGGCAGAGATGGCGGTCTTGGAGCAGTACCTGCCCCAGCAGATGAGCCGCGAGGAGGTGGTGGCTGAAGCCCGCAAGGTTATTGCCGAGGTGGGGGCGAGTGGCTTGAGCGATAAGGGAAAGGTCATGCCCCAGCTCATCGCCAAGCTAAAAGGGAGAGCCGACGGGCGGGTGATAAACGAGGTCGTAACCGAGCTACTAAGCTAAAGCCTTCTCCAGTTCACTTTTCAGATATCCCGTTTTAGTGCCCAGGTCTATCACCTCCCAGGGTAATCTTTGACCCACATCCCACCTCTGGTGAACATAGAAATCTATGTCCAGATGGTGTTTCGCCACCGCCTTACGCCAGCCGGACAGCGATACCTCTTCTATGTCAGCCAGCACCTCAGCCAGCTTTATATCCCCCCGCGATAAAACCCCCTGCACCTGGCTCCAGGCCGGGCTTTCCCAGTTAACCTTGATTCCCTTCGGCATCAGCCCGTTTTTGAGACGGGACAAACGCC
>CAZQXA010000142.1:0-2704 GCA_964597155.1 uncultured Dehalococcoidales bacterium | reverse complement strand
TTTAAAACCCTCCTTTTGTTTTTTATATCGCGTTCTCGCCTTCCTCGCCGGTCCTGACGCGCACTGCATCCTCAACCGGGAGGACAAATATCTTGCCATCTCCCATCTCGCCAGTCCTGGCGGCACTGGTGATAGCATTCAGTGTTTTGGGCACATCTTCGTCAAGCACGACAAGCTCAACCTTCAACTTGGGCAAAAAATCCACTTTATATTCTCCGACGCGCCATTGTAAGACGAGACCTCCTTCCCGGCCATGACCGCTGACCTCGATTACGGTCATGCCATAGTAACCGCTATTCTGAAGAGCCGCTCTCACCGCCTCCAGCTTTTCTTCCCTGATGATAGCTTCTATCTTCTTCACCGCAACGTTCCTCCGTAAGCCCTTTCCCCGTGCTGCGAGATGTCCAATCCCACCGTTTCCTCAATCGTACTGACCCTGAGCCCCATAGTAACATCAACCAGTTTGCCCAAGACCCAGGTAGCGCCAAAGGCGAAGACCCAAACGACGCCAATGCCCGCCAGTTGCCTGAGAAGCTGTATGGCACTCCCGGAAAGCAAGCCATCGGCGCCAGCCAAATTAACCGCGACGCTGGCAAAAATACCGGTAGCTAAAACTCCCCAGGTGCCCCCCATACCATGGACTGCCCAGACATCCAGGGACTCGTCTATGCCCCGCCTCGTTCTTAAGAGCATGCAGTAGTAACAAACGACGGCGGCGACAACACCTATAGGGATTCCCATCATCGGCGATATAAAGCCAGCTGCCGGCGTAACAGCCGCTAACCCGGCCACAGCCCCGGTAGCAACGCCAAGAAGGGTAGGACGCCGGTAAATCCAACTCAATATCATCCAGGTTGTGGCGGCAGCGGCGGCTGAAGTGTTAGTAGCGACAAAGGCACTGGCTGCCAGCCCGCCCGAGGTGAGGGCACTGCCGGCATTAAAGCCAAACCAGCCAAACCAGAGCAGTCCGGCTCCAAGCACCACCAGCGGGATATTGCTTGGCTCCATTGGCTGCTTCTCACGAAAGCCCTTGCGCGGACCAAGCAGCCAGGCTAGGGCTAAGGCAGAGACACCGGCACTGATATGAACCACAGCACCACCAGCAAAATCAAGCATACCCAGCTTAGCCAGCCACCCGCCGCTACCCCACACCCAGTGGGCTACAGGGCAGTAGACAAAGGTTAACCAGAGAACAGAAAAGACAAGGAGCGAGCTGAATTTCATCCGCTCAACTACTGCCCCCGTAATCAGGGCCACAGTGATAATGGCGAACATTGCCTGAAAAATCATGAAAGCCAGGTGAGGGACAGTAGTCGCGTAGACGGAGGAAGGCTCCTGACCTACCGTTCTGAGTCCAACCCAGTCAAGCCCACCGATAATGCCCCATTTGTCTGGGCCAAAGCTCAGACTGTAACCGTATAGAACCCAGAGCAGGCCAACCACACCCAGCACGGCGAAACTCATCATGATGGTAGAAAGGATATTCTTCCTTCTCACCATGCCTCCGTAGAATAGGGCTACACCTGGCGTCATCAGCATGACCAGTGCCGATGAGACTAAAATCCAGGCGGTATCACCGGCATTAACCGACACCTTAAGACCTCCTTATCTTGAGTGGGTATAGAGCCTGCCGTAAGGCCGGAGCCAGAGAGGAAAGAGCTTGATAAACCTGTGCCTTAGTATCTCTTCGACATCGTAGCCAAAATGGGAGGCAAACTCGCCAACGAACTTCCGGAGAATCTGGTAGTCCTTCTCCTCCAGCTGGGCGACCCCTACCTCCTTGCCTAGTTGATAATCCTCAACTTCTCCCCTCAGGTAGATAACGCCACCATGCATTCCGGTGCCAATAAAGTTTGCCCGATGACGCTCACCGTCATTGAGATTCAGACCCAGGACAATCAGGACACCCCCCGCCATGTACTCGCCGAGAAAGTCCTGAGCCGTGCCGCCGATAATAACTACCGGCTTTTTGTCCCCGTATTCCTTCATATGTATGCCGGCCCGGTAGCCAACGTCCTCCCTGACGAAGATTTTGCCCCCTCTGGCTGAGAAGCCAAGGATGTCGCCGGCATGACCATGAACCACTATCTCCCCCTCGTTCATGGTATTGCCGCAGCCGTCCTGGGCATTGCCCCGAATGACTATACGGGGCCCATTCATAAAGGCGCCCAGGTCGTTACCCGGGGTGCCGAATATTTCAATCTCCACCGGCTTGTTCAGGTCAGTACCAATATACCTCTGCCCGTAGAGATTTGAGAGCTCAATCTTTTGAGTTCCGTTGGTGACCAGCTCTCTTAAGCGGGTGTTAAGCTCCCGATGAAAAACGCCGCTGGCGTCTATCTTCACCACATGATTATTTTTCTTCGCCATTTCTAGCCTCCTGCCATTCTTACTCCTAGGATTTCAAGCTCGGTATCAGTTAAGCTGACACCTCTTAAGTGCAGCCGGTTGCCGCGCAGGCTCTCCAGGGCGTTAATACCCATGCCGCCCAGCATATCCTTAAGCTCCAGGCTCCAGCCGCGGAGGAGATTGGCCAGCCTGCGGGCACCGATGTCGGTGTTGACCCTCTTGGTCAGGGCAAGGTCGGTGGTGCCGATTCCCCAGGCGCACTTGCCGGTATGGCACTGCTGGCAGACAGTGCAGCCCAAAGCAATCAGGGCAGCGGGGCCAAGGTATACCGCATCAGCACCAAGGGCGATTGCCT
>CAZQXA010000141.1:0-2727 GCA_964597155.1 uncultured Dehalococcoidales bacterium | reverse complement strand
ATGCTTGGTCTCTTCACTGGAATTGCCAAAGGGAAGGGGAACGAGGGTGATATTGAGCTGTTGCTCTGGCTAGGCGCTGGCGTTAAGGAAAACGCCAAGTGTGATTTCTGCCCCCAGGCTCTCACCCCCCTCCTTGATACCTTGAATTATTATAAGGAAGCATTTATCAAACCGGCGGCTAGAGGTAAGAAGGCTAAATCAACCTATATGACTAGAGTTACCGCCCCATGCTTGGAGGCCTGCCCGGCCCATCAGGATATACCGGGCTATATCGAACTGATAAAAAACCGCAGATATAAAGAGGCTCTGGAATTAATCCTGGAGACGAACTGCCTGCCGCAAACCACAGGACGGGCTTGTGTTGCCTTCTGTGAGGCTAATTGCGTTCGGAACGAGATAGATAGCCCACTAGCCATCAGGGCACTGAAGAGGTTTGCCGAGGAGTATGGAAGGGACACAGAACCAGTATCGAAAAGGGTTAAGGTAGGTAAGCCCAAGGTAGCAATTATCGGGGCTGGTGTGGCTGGGTTGGCTGCCGGCTACAATCTGGCGCTCGCGGGCTACAGGGTTACCATCTTTGATGAGCTTTCGGCAGCCGGGGGGATGGCTTTGGTTGGTATCCCCCCCTATCGTTTGCCCAAAGATATTCTGGCGGCAGAAATTGATATTGTGGGGCAGTTGGGGGTGGAAATTAAACTGAATACAAAATTAGGCCGGGATATAACCCTGGGGCAGCTCTCTAGAAAGGGTTTCAAGGCGATATTCATCGCCACCGGCGCTCATCTGGGCAGGGAATCTGATATTTTGAACTGGAAAGATAGTTATACTGGTTTAGTTGACGGGGTGAAGTTACTAAGCGATGTTAACCTTGGCAAAAAGGTAAAAGCTCGAGACAGGGTAATAATAGTGGGGGGTGGCAATGTCGCTATAGACTGTGCCCGAACCTGCTTGAGGCTTGGTTTTAAGGAAGTGACCATTGTCTATCGGCGCTCCAGGGTGGAAATGCCGGGGAGGAAAGATGAGGTTGAGGCTGCCGAAGAGGAGGGGGTGAAAATCCATTTCCTGGCGGTGCCGGTTAAAGTCTTAACCGAAAGCGGCAGGGTTACCGGCGCTGAGTGCGTCCGGATGGAATTGGGGGAGCCGGACGCCAGCGGTCGGCGGCGCCCGATTCCGATTAAAGGCTCGGAGTTCGTTTTAGCCGCCGATATGATTATCTCAGCCATTGGTGAGGCACCTGATTTGTCCTTTTTGGCTGGCGAGCAACTTGAGACTACAGGGCAAGGCACCATCAAGGTTGACCCCCTCAGTTACCAGACGAGCCGGGCAGGGGTTTTCTCTGGCGGAGATTGTGTCACCGGTCCAGCTACTCTAATTGAGGCTATTGCCGCGGGCAATAGGGCGGCCAGTAGCCTGGACAAATACTTGACATCGGCTAAGATAACGCCGTCCAAGGAGGATGCCGTAGCCAGGCTTACCCACGAAATTGGTCTTTCACGGCAGGGGGGAGGAGGTATCGTTGCTAAAAGCCAGCGCCAATCCCCCGAGCAACTCCCACCAGCCGACAGAGTGGGGAGCTTTGCCGAGGTGGAGAAGTGTCTTACCGTTGAGGCCGCAGCTAGGGAGGCTGAACGTTGTCTGAGGTGCTACCGGGTAATGCTTCTATCAGTAGCTAGGGAAGGCAAAAGCTGATGGTCAAGCTAAACATTGATAATAGGGTTGTGGAAGCCGAAGAAGGCACTTCCATCCTTGATGCTGCCGTCAAAGATGGTATCTATATACCTACCCTCTGCTATCACGAGTCGCTCACTGCCGGTGGCTCTTGCCGCTTATGTGTTGTTGAGATTAGAACTAACGGAAAATCTGGCCTGGTGACAGCCTGCACCTATCCGGTAGAAGCCGGGCTTGAGGTCAGGACCAACTCAGATAGGGTAATTAAAGCACGAAGGCTGGCGCTAGAGCTGTTATTAGCCCAGCGTCCGCATTCTGCCAAGCTGCAGAAGCTAGCCAAGGGGCTTGGCATTGACCAGCCAAGCTTTATCTTAAAAGAGCAGGAGTGTATTCTCTGCGGGCTGTGCGTTAGAACCTGTCGTGAGATTGTGGGCGTTGACGCCGTCAATTTTATTACTCAGGGGGTAGAGCGGGGTAGTGATGAAGCCAGGGTCGTGCATTTGCCAGAAAGGTGCATTGGCTGCGACTCCTGTGCCTATGTCTGTCCTACTGATGCCATAATAGTAGAGGATGTTGTCGATACCAGGATTTTGACTACACCCAGCGGCAAGCTGGAATTCAAATTAAAGAAGTGTAAGACCTGCGGTAACTACTGGGCTCCAGAGAAGCAGTTGGAGTATATAATCAAAAAGGCGAACCTGCCCCCTGATGCCTTTGATAACTGCCCGGACTGCCGGGAGTAATCATCGCTCTTTATTCCCACATTGACCCCCAGTCCCAGCCTTGCTATACTCTGTGATGCGGGGTGTAGCGCAGCAGGTAGCGCGCATGGTTTGGGACCATGAGGTCGGCGGTTCAAATCCGCCCACCCCGACCACTGGCTAAGGGGCTTAGCTTTTCAAGGAGTAGTTACTGTTTCCTTCTTGGCCATGGCCTCAATTTCAGCATAGGGTATCTTAACCTTGGGGAGTTCCGGTTTTCCGTCAGCTCCCATCTTAATGGCGCCGGTAGGGCAAACGAAGGCACAATCGCCACAGCCAATACAATCCCCGCTTAGCT
>CAZQXA010000140.1:0-2758 GCA_964597155.1 uncultured Dehalococcoidales bacterium | reverse complement strand
CGGCAAGAACACCGCCCTGCTGGCCAAGCAAATAAACCAGTTCCAGCCAAGGTTCGTCTATTATCAAGGTCAAAAGGCTCAAAGCAAGTCTGAATATGAACTTCTATCCCCCGAAGAGATAGCCAGCCACCCTGATGTAGATACTGTGGTCATAGCCACCTCGGGGAAGTGGGGACTAAAGCCGGCCCTGGCGGCGGCCAAAGCGGGCAAGAGGCTCGCCCTGGCCAACAAGGAATCGCTGGTCATGGCCGGTGAGATTATCACCAAAGAGGCAAAGCGCAACGGGGCGCAGATTATGCCCATTGATAGCGAGCACAGCGCCCTATGGCAGTGCCTTGAGGGTGAAAGCCAGAAGCCAGCCCGTCTCATCCTCACTGCCTCCGGGGGGCCCTTCCTCGGCTATTTGCCAGACCAGCTAGCCAAGGTTACCCCGGAGCAAGCCCTGAAACACCCCTCATGGCGGATGGGAAGCAAGGTCACCATTGACTCGGCCACGCTTATGAACAAGGGGCTGGAGGTAATTGAAGCCCACTGGCTTTTTGACATGCCCTTCGATAGTATCAATGTCCTGGTCCACCCCCAGAGCATTGTCCACTCCATGGTGGAATTTATTGACGGCTCGGTTAAAGCCCAGCTGGGCTACCCCGACATGCGACTGCCCATTCAATACGCCCTTTCCTACCCGGAACGCCTGGCCAACCCCCAGCTCCCCAGGCTCGACTGGGATAGTATCAAAGAACTCAACTTTGAGTCACCCAACCCCGATAACTTCCCCTGCCTTAAGCTAGCCATTGAGGCGGGAAAGAAGGGAGGGACTTATCCGGCAGTGCTCTGCGCCGCCGATGAAACCGCCGTTCAGCTATTCCTATCAGGAAGCATAAAATTCACTGATATCGCCCGCCTTGTCGGGCAGGCGCTGGCAAAACACCAAGCCATAGCCCACCCTACCCTGGAGGAAATTATGGCCGCCGACAGGTGGGGGCAAGAGATAGTCTTGGAGCCGGCTAAATGATACTGACCATAGTAGTCGGTGTAATCGTCCTCTCGGTGCTTATCATTGCCCACGAGCTGGGGCATTTCATTGCCGCCAAGGCTACCGGGGTATGGGTGAAGGAATTCGGCATCGGCTTCCCGCCGCGCTTATACGGCAAGAAATTGGGGGATACAATATACTCCATCAACTGGATACCCTTTGGCGGCTTTAACAAGATGTCGGGAGAAGTAGACCCCGCTGAGCCCCGAAGCCTGGCCGGTAAGAACTACGGCGTCAGGCTGCTGGTTCTTAGCGGCGGCATACTGATGAATCTGCTCCTGCCTTTCCTGCTCCTATCGGTGGCTTACATGGTTCCCCACGATTTGGTCGAGGGACAGGTGAGAGTAGAAGAAGTTGCCCCGAACTCGCCCGCCGAGATGGCCGGTATTCAAGCCGGAGACACTATTATCAGCATCAACGACCGAGAGGTAAAGAACGGCAGCGACCTTTCCCGCCATATCCAGCTCAACCTGGGCAAGGAGATTACCATAACAATAGAACACGCCAATGCCACCACCGAGACAGTCAGCCTTACCCCCCGCTGGCGGCCCCCGGAGGGTGAGGGAGCGGTTGGCATCTTGACCCAAACCGTAGACCCGGTTATCTCAAGCGAAAGCTATCCCCCCTGGGAAGCAATCCCCCTGGGAACGCGCTCCTGCATTGAGACCCTTGTCCTCTACAAGAACGGGATAGTCGGCTTAATTATCGGCACCATACCCTTCACCCCAACGGGGCCGGTGGGCATTGTGCAGGTCACCGGAGAGGTGGCTCATTCAGGAATAAGCCCGGTGCTGGAGCTGACGGCATTCATCAGCATCGCCATTGCCATAACCCAGTTAATACCCTTTCCCGCCCTTGACGGCGGCCGGATTTTATTTGTCTTGATAGAATGGGCACGGCGCGGCAAACGCATCTCCCCCAAAATTGAGGGCATTGTGCACTCTATCGGCTTCATAATACTATTAGGCTTGCTGGTGCTGATTACCTACCAGGATATTTTCCGATGGATAAGCGGAGAGAGCCTAATCCCATAAACTAAATACCTTGTCAGGGAAGTTTAAAGGGGCTTCTAGAGGCAAAAAGCCTATGGGGGCGGGCTGGGTGGGAAGAAAAACACAGGTTAAAACGGGGAGGGGTTGGAAAGAAAGACAACCGAAAACAGGGGTAAGGTAGATAAATAATCCCATGAATCCCAGGCGAATATCAAAATCGATTAAAATAGGCAAGGTAACCGTCGGCGGCGAAGCCCCTATCGTGGTGCAGTCCATGACCAAGACCGACACCCGCGATGTCAGGGCAACTATTGAGCAAATCAAGGAGCTTGAGGACTGCGGCTGCGAGCTGGTGCGGGTAGCCGTGCCCGACGCCGAAGCGGCTCAGGCAATATCAGCCATCAAGAAGGGCGTCTCCATACCCATAATCGCCGATATTCACTTTGACCACCGCCTGGCCCTGATGGCGCTGGAGGCTGGCTGCGACGGGCTGCGCTTAAATCCGGGCAACATCAGCGAGGACGAGAAGGTAAAGGCAGTGGCTTATGCCGCCAAGGAAAGAGGCGTCCCCATTCGCATTGGGGTAAACGCCGGTAGTTTACCCCCGGCCAAAAATTCCAAACTCTCCACCGCCGAGCGGATGGTCGAGGCGGCTCTGGAGCAGATAAGGCTGCTGGAAACTATAGATTTTGACCTTATAAAAATCTCGCTAAAAGCCTTTGATGTCCCCACC
>CAZQXA010000139.1:0-2807 GCA_964597155.1 uncultured Dehalococcoidales bacterium | reverse complement strand
TAGTTGGATACGTTAATTACGCTGCAACATATCGCAAATATCTGATAAAGCGCTTAACTAAGCTTGGTGTTTTCTAGCTGATATTTTCTCAAATAGTTCATAACTTTCTCTCTCCTATGTCAGTTTCCTGATAGAAGATGTTTGAGGTATTACATACTTTTAAAAAGGAAAAAACTCCCCCTATCATTGCTTACTTCTGTCATTCCCGCGAAGACGGGAAGCTAGTCTCACCCACTAAACCACGAAGAGGTCAAGCCCGCCCATCATATTCATCACCGCCCCGCTCATATACTTCGCCTCCTCCGAAGCCAGATAAGCCACGGCGTTGGCAATCTCCTCCGGCTCCGCCAGGCGCTGTGCCAGTAGCCGCTTGCCCAATCTCTCCTGCGCCTCTTCCGTCAGCGGGGCATCGGTCTTGGCTATACCCACTATCACCGCGTTGCCGGTTATGTTGAACCTGGCGCCCTCAATAGCCACCGTTTTGGCCAGGTTAATCAGCCCCGCCTTGGAGGCGCCGTAGCTCGCCTGCCCGTAGCCACCCATCACCCCTGCTACCGAGCTGATATTGATAACCCGCCCCCACTTGTTCTGGCACATATCCGCCCAGACCGCCTTGATGCAGTAAAAGGCAGAATTTAAGCAGATTTTGACTTCGTTATCAAACTCCTCAATAGTGGCTTTATAGATGGGTACAAAATGGCCCATCTGGGCGGCGTTGTTCACCAGTATGTTCACCGCTCCCAGCTCAGCTTTAACCTTGTCCATCCCTTTCTGCACATCCTGGGCGTCGCGGACATCTATCTTGACAGCGATTGATTTTCGCCCCAGCTTCTTTATCTCCTCAGCCACCGCCTCCGCCCCCTCAAAGTGCCCCCAGCCGCTCGTGGCCACATCGGCTCCCTCTTTGGCCAGGGCGAGGGCAATGGCTCGCCCGATACCATGCGGCCTTGACGAGCCACTGACAAAAGCGACCTTCCCTTCTAAAGACATGCCTTACCTCCTCAAAGTAGATTTGACCTTGTTTTACCAACTCTCTATACTAGAACCATCACGGAGGGGTGTCCGAGCGGTTTATGGTGACGGTCTTGAAAACCGTTGTCCTTCAATAGGAGGACCGTGGGTTCGAATCCCACCCCCTCCGCGGTTATTTAGTGAGGCTCAACCGAGACCTCATTCAGCATAGCAAAACCCAAAGGATTCAAGCTATATCCGCTAACATAGGGCTTGACCAGAATATAGCTCTGCCCGAAATACAGGGGCAGGCAGGCAGCGTCCTCAACCAGCAGTTGCTCAGCCTGTTGATAAAGGCTTAAGCTCAAGCTGCTATCCTGCTCCACCCCCGCCCTCTCCAGCAGGTCGTCCACCTCAAGGTTGCTGTACCCCCCATAGTTATTATCAGTGCCGCTGTGAAAGAGGACCTCCAGAAAGTCCTGTGGGTGAGGGTAATCAGCCAGCCAGCCGATATAGAACATCTCGTCCTTCTCCTCGGCGAGGTAATAGAGGAACCTCTCCGGTTCCAACTGTCTCACCGTTACCTCCACCCCCAGGTTCTCCCGCCACTGATAAACGATAGCCTCCAGGTCTGAGGAGATTAGCCCTCCCCAGCCCACCGTGGTAATGGTGATAGGCGGCAACTGGGATACGTCACCATAGCTGGAATTGGCAATCAGATCCCTGGCCTCATCTATATCATATTCCAGCCCGATAAGGGCTTCATTATAGCCAGGCATGCCCGGCGGCAGGATGCCATCTGCCGGCTGCATCATGTCCTTGAACACCAGAGAGACCAGCAGCTCCTTATCAATCGCCAGGGAGAAGGCGCGGCGGATATTGACATCGTCAAAGGGCGGCTCCTCGGTGTTAAAGCCGATATAGTAAAAGCTAAGCTCTGGTGTTAACTCCAAATCAAGGTAAAAGGGGCCGGTCTCGTCAGTAACCTTTTCAACATAATCACTGCTGACAACGGTAACATCAATCTCGCCCGTCTCATACATATTCATGGGCACACCGCCCCAGAGGTGAAAGGCGACACTATCAACTCTAGCCAACTCGCCGTAATAAAGCTCATTCCTCTCCAGAACAAGCAGCTCGTTTTCATCCCACTGTCCAAGCCTAAAGGGGCCGGTGCCGTTGGGGTGGCGCCACCACTCTCCACCCAACTCCACATTAGCCCTGTCGACGACAAAGGCGGTGGAATAGGTCAGCTTGGAAAGGAAATAAGACTTGGGAGCGTCTATAGTCACCTCAAGGATGAAATCGCTGATAACCCTAACACCGCTGATATCCTCCCTGGCACCGGATAAAACTTCATCCACGCCGACAATATCGCCCAGATAAATGGCTGCCGTCTGAGAGCCAGTCTGGGGGTTACAGGCCCTCTCAAAGGAATACTTAAAGTCTTCCGCCCTAACCTGCCGGCCATCGTGAAAGGTGACATCCTGCCTGAGGTAAAAGGTATAAACCGTGCCATCATCACTGACCTCCCACCTCTGGGCAATATCAGGCGCCGGCTCCAGGTTATCATCAAGGCGGACCAGACCACTGAAGAGCTGAATTATGTACTCATTGGAGGTCGTATCACTGGAGACCGCCGGGTCAAGGGTATAGGGGTCAATGCCGTATAGATTGAGAACCCCTTCCCCGGTAGAGGGTGTTGGCTGGCAACTACTCTGCCAATCACACTTCCAGCCAGCAACAATCAGAACACAGGCCAGGATTGCCGCAAGAAGTATATATATGATTATTTTTATTCTTTTCATCAGCTAAAGAATCCCCCAGTCCTTGCAGCCCTGCTCGATAACCGCCAG
>CAZQXA010000138.1:0-2819 GCA_964597155.1 uncultured Dehalococcoidales bacterium | reverse complement strand
TTATTGATTAGCTCGGCCATGTGCCGGAAGAAAAAGGTGAGCAGCAGGGTGCGGATGTGAGAGCCATCAACATCGGCATCGGTCATCAGGATAACCCGGTGGTAGCGGAGCTTGGCTAGGTCAAATTCATCGTCAATGCCTGACCCCAGGGCGGTGATGATAGTCCGGATTTCTTCGTGAGACAGCATCTTGTCCGGCGGCGCCTTCTCCACATTGAGAATCTTGCCCCGAAGGGGCAGGATAGCCTGAAAGCGGCGGTTCCTTCCCTCCTTGGCCGAGCCGCCGGCGGAAGGTCCCTCTACGATGTAAAGTTCACAGAGGGAGGGCTCCCTCTCCGAGCAGTCAGCCAGCTTGCCAGGCAGGGTGGCGGTGTCCAGGCTGCCCCTCTTGACGATTAAATCCCTGGCCTTGCGGGCGGCTTCTCTGCCTTTGGCGGCAAGGAGGCACTTTTCGATGATTCTTTTGGCGTCATCGGGGTGCTCCTCGAAGTATAGGGCTAGACCCTCAACCACCACGCTCTCCACCTGGCTCTTTACCTCAGCGTTGCCCAGCTTGCCCTTGGTCTGCCCCTCAAACTGGGGCTCGGCCAGCTTGACGCTGATAACGGCGGTAAGACCCTCTCTGACATCATCCCCTATCAGGTTGGGCTCATCCTCTTTGAGCATCTTATTCTTGCGGGCATAGTCGTTGAGGACACGGGTTATCGCCGAGCGGAAGCCGGTAAGGTGGGTGCCACCATCTATGGTATTGACGCAGTTGGCGAAGCTAAAGGAGGACTCGGAAAAGCCGTCGTTATACTGCAGGGCGGCCTCAACCATGGTGCTGTTGACGGTGTTGGCGATGTAGATAGGTCGGCGGTGGCGGACCACGCGGTTTCGGTTAAGGTGGCGGACAAAGCCGGTAATGCCACCTTCAAAGTAGAAGGTCTTCTCGTCGTCCCTTCTTTCGTCCCTGATGCCTATTTCCAATCCCTTGTTCAGGTAAGCCAGCTCGCGCAGGTGCTCGCAGACGGTATCGAATTCGCATTCCGCTTTACCGAATATCTCCTCATCGGGGAGGAAGGTGGTGATGGTGCCGGTATCGCTGGCCTCGCCGACGGCGGCCACCGCCCCCTGGGGTATGCCCTGGCGGTACTCCTGATGGTAGAGCTTGCCGTCTCGCTTGACATCAACCTTGAGCCAGGCGGAAAGGGCATTGACCGCTGAGGCGCCTACCCCGTGTAAGCCCCCCGATACCATATAGGTATGCCCGCCGAATTTGGCCCCGGCATGCAGGATGGTCATTACCGTTTCCAGGGCGGACATTTTGGTGTCGGGGTGAACTTCTACCGGAATGCCACGCCCGTTATCTTCCACCCTGACGCTGTTATCCAAGCCGAGGGTAACCGAGATTCGGTCGCAGAAGCCGGCCATAGCCTCATCAATGCTGTTGTAGGTGATTTCATATACCAGGTGGTGCAAGCCCCGCTGGTCGGTAGAGCCAATATACATGCCCGGGCGCAGGCGCACCGCCTGCCGCCCCTCCAGGACCTGTATATCCTCTGCTTGGTATCTCTTCTTGGCTTGGCGAGCCGGTTTGGGCTTATCCTGTGTCATCGCAGTTTTTCTACTCCCTTATTGGCCTTACAGAGAAAGGCAAAACGCCATAGGATGCTTCATAAAGGGATAAAGAGAGAACTTAAGTAGCTTCTGGCTATAGGAGAGGCAATTTAGAGATGATAGCAAGGCAGCCATTTATATTATTATAGCACAATCTAGCTGTGGGGTGAAGCTGGGGCTGGCTACTTTAGTAGATTAGCGACCCCACCCCCACCCCCCTTTAATTTAGGTCTTACTTCCCACCCAGCCCACCCTAGAATGGCTTTACCCCCTTAATTTTTGGGGGTTTTTAAAAGAGGTGCTAGCCCCCTAGGCCGGGTGGGTATGGGAAGAAAGACAAGACTAAAATTGGGGGGCAGTTTTTGGAGTGCGTTTTATTTCCCACCCTCCCACCCTACAGAAGTGATACTTCTATCAATTTCTTCTTGAAGGGGGGCAGGGTAAGAGAGATTTAGAGGCACTAGCCTAAGAGGGCGGGCTGGGTGGGTAGAAAAACGACTGGGAAAAACTGGGGGCTGGCTACTTTAGCAACCCTCGTAGCTTGCTGACGGGCACGCTTTTCTGCTCGGCTTTGGCCATATCCCGCAGTATCACCGTCCCCGCCCTTACCTCCTCCTCCCCGATAATCACGGCATAGCCGAAGCCAAGGCTATTGGCCTGCCTCAGTTGCGCCTTGAGGCTTTTATCACCCAGGGCCTCAATCACCCCGATGCCCGCCCCCCTCAAGTTTGAAGCCAGCTTTATCGCTTCCTCCTTGGCATCCTCGCCGAGGTAGGCGATAAACACCCTGGGCTTGGGCAGTTTGGGGGCGGCAACCTTCTGCTTTTTAAGATTGAGAATTATCCGTTCGATGCCGGCGGCAAAGCCGAGAGCCGGCGTCGGCTTACCCCCCAGCTCCTCAATGAGGTCATCGTATCTCCCCCCACCAACCAGTGTGCTCTGGGCGCCGCCTCCCTGGGGCTGAATCTCGAAGACCGTCCTGGTGTAGTAGTCCAGCCCCCTCACCAAGTGGTGATTGACTATATAGGGGAGGCCAAGCAGCTCCAAGTATCTCTTTAACTGCTCAAAGTGCTCGGCGCACTGGGGGCAGAGGTGGTCAACGCTTTTGGGCGCCGAGTCGGCTAGCAGTTGGCAGGAGGGTTTTTTGCAATCAAGCAGGCGCAGGGGGTTTCTTTTGAGCCTTGCCTGGCAGTCGGGGCAAAGCTCCCCGCTGTGGCTGGC
>CAZQXA010000137.1:0-2827 GCA_964597155.1 uncultured Dehalococcoidales bacterium | reverse complement strand
TTGTGCCAGGGGCTGCTCAAGATTAAGGTGCGCCCTTACTACCTCTTCCAGTGCGACGAGGTGGAGGGGACGGAGCACCTGCGCACTCCGCTGGAGACAGGCTTGAAGATAATCGAGGGCATGCGCGGCTACACCTCAGGGTTGGCCGTGCCCACCTTTGTTATTGACCTCCCCCAGGGTGGGGGCAAGGTCCCGGTGCAGCCCAACTATATTCTGGCCCAGACCGGCGATGAGCTTCTGGTGAGAAACTACCGCGGCCATATCTACCACTGCTATAACCCCCGGACCAAGGCCAGGGCTAAATCGCTTGCGGTGCCAGTTCCGGTTAAGGTGGCGGTACCGGTTAAGAAAGCGGGAACAAGAGATGCGGATAGGCTTATCGTACGATCTTAAATCAGCCGTGCCCCTGGAGGCCGCTGCCCCCGAAGACGCCTTGGAGGAGTACGACTCCCGGGAGACAGTGGAGCTTATTGCTGCTGCTCTTACTGCCCAGGGACACTCGGTGGTGATGCTGGGTGGGGGCAGGGAGTTTCTGGAAAATATCCAGCGGGAGAAGGTTGATTTCGTTTTTAATATCGCCGAGGGACTGGGCAACTCCCCCAGCCGTGAGTCCCAGATACCCGGCGTCCTGGAGATGCTGGGGATACCCTATACCGGCTCGGACGCTCAATGCCTGACGATTTGCCTGAATAAGCCGCTGGCGACAAAGCTGGTAGCCGCCGAGGGGGTGGCTACCCCGCAGTGGCAGCTGATAACCAATGAAGAGGACCTGGCTCAAGCACGCTGGGAGAAATTCCCCTTCCCGGCTATCGTCAAGCCAGCTTATGAAGGCTCGAGCAAGGGCATCCACCTGACCTCGGTGGTAGAAAACATGGCGAGTTTGCTGGCGGAAGTAAACCGTCTTTTGGAAGCCTACCGGCAGCCGGTGATGGTTGAGGAGTTTATTACCGGTGACGAGGTCACCGTGGGTATTATCGGCAATGCCCCGCCCCGGGTGGTGGGCATAATGCGTATCTTACCCAGAAAAAAGGAGAGCCACTTTGTCTACTCCCTGGAGGTAAAGCGCGATTACCTCAACCTGGTTGACTATGAATGCCCCCCTCAGCTGGCCGATGAGATTAAAGAAAGGATAGCCCTGGCCAGCCTCAAGGTATTTAAGGTTCTGGGCTGCCGAGACTTTGCCCGGGTCGACTTCAGGGTCAGTTCTGACGGAGTGCCCTACTTCCTGGAGATAAACCCTCTACCGGGACTGGGCAGCTACAGTGACCTGCTCATTATTGCCCGGAAACAAGGCTGGACGTATCAGGGGCTGGTACAGGCTATCTTCGAGGCGGCGCTGAAAAGGTACTCGCCGTGCGTCGCCGTGTAGCCATCGTCTACAACCAGCCCTTAAAAAGCCGCTACGATAAGCGTGGTGAACAAGCCGCTGTCGCCGGTGTCCTTAAAGCCGTGACCGCGGTGCATGATGCCCTGCAAAAGCTGGGCTATCATGTGGTTGAGGTGCCGCTGACACCACCGCTTAACCACGTCAGACAGAGGCTCGGTGCCCTGGAAGCCGATTTAGTCTTTAATCTCTTTGAGGGCTTTGCCGGCCACCCGCAGACGGAGGCTCAAGTAGCCGAAATCTTGTCGGCGCTAGGGATGCCTTTCACCGGCTGTCCCGCCGGGGCGCTCAAACTAGCCCTGGACAAGGCTAAGACCAAGGCGGTTTTAAGGAGCGCCGGCATCAATACCCCCGATTTCCAGCTGCTCCGGCCGGGGACGCTATCAAGCTTCCGCTTAAGCTACCCCTGCATTGTCAAGCCCCGTGAGGAGGACGCCAGCCACGGGCTTTCTTTAGAGAACGTGGTCACTGACTTTTCTTCGTTAGAAAAGCAGGTGAGGGCGGTCAGCCGCGATTACGGCGGGCAGGTTTTAGTTGAGCATTTTATTGACGGCCGCGAGTTCAACGTTACCGTCCTCGGCGATATCGCCCTGCCCGCCTCCGAGATAGACTACTCATTACTTGAGGGGGTTCCCCACCTGCTCACCTTTGTCGCCAAGTGGCAGCCTGCTCACCCTTACTTTCAGGGCATCAAAGTGGTCTGCCCGGCTAAAATCGAAACCGGCGAGCGGGAAAATATTGCCCAGACTGCTCTGGCCGCCTTTCATTTGCTCGGCTGCTGCGGCTATGCTAGAGTGGATATGCGGCTGGATGAGGCGGGGCAGCTCAATGTTATTGAGGTCAACCCCAACCCCGATATTTCCCCCGGTTCAGGAGCGGTGCTCCAGGCTGAAGCCGCCGGCATGACTTACCCCCAGTTCATTGATAGGATTGTGGAGATAGCGCTGGAGAAGAAAGAAGATGGCGGTTAGTATACGCCCGATGCTAAAAAGGGACAAGCCCGCCTTGATGAAAATGCTGCGGGCTACGCCCGAGTTCACGCCGGCTGAGGTGGTGGTGGCTGAGGAGGTCATTGATAGCTACCTGCTCAAACCCCATGGCTCAGGCTACAACATCATGGTCGCTCACGAAGACCCGGCTATTAACGGCTATATCTGCTATGGAGCCACTCCCCTGGCTAGCGGTACCTGGGACATATACTGGATAGCGGTGTCAGCGGATAAGCAGGGCAGGGGCATAGGCGAGAGGCTGCTGACTTTTGCCGAGGATAAAATAGCTGAGGTGAAGGGAAGGCTGATAGTCATCGAAACATCGTCCCAGCCTCAGTACGAGAAGACCAGGCGCTTTTACTTAAAGCACGGCTATGAGGTCATCGGCCGCATCCCCGACTTCTATGCCCCGGGCGATGATAAACTGATATTGCAAAAGCGGCTTAAGCTGGGC
>CAZQXA010000136.1:0-2853 GCA_964597155.1 uncultured Dehalococcoidales bacterium | reverse complement strand
GTCAACAGGCACAGAAGTATCTTTTTGAGCTTGATATATTTGAGGAGTTTGGCATCTAAATTTTTTCCCCTTCCCCTTGTTAAGGGGAAGGGGATACAGGGGATGGGTCTCTTTACCCTATCCGCAAAGTAATTTCCCCAGGGGTAACATTCTCAACAAAGATACTAACCCCGTCTATGGTTATATCCTGCTGCCTTCTGGGGAAAAACAGGTTCCAGGCATAACCCTGGTAGCCGGCTGCCTTTTTCTGAACGATGGAATAGACACTCTCCGATGGCATACCGGCATAATAAATATGGTCTTTGCCCTGCCTCAGGTGAACACCCTTACCAACAGGTAACACAATTGGCCTGAGCATTATTCCTCCCAAAAGAAAAGACGGGGGCTACTTGATAAAACTAGGATATTTTAATTAATGAGGTGGTCTTTAAACTACCCTGATTACTTGTCCTTGATGCCGTGGTCATGAATATAATCAACGGCATCCTGAACGGTCAATATCTTTCCCGCATCCTCATCCGATATCTCAACCTTATGGCCTTCCTTGGTGAATTCCTCCTCCAGGGACATTACCAGCTCCACCAGATCCAGGGAATCAGCGCCTAAATCATCAACGAAGCTAGCTGAGGGTACAACCTCGGCTTCTTCCACGCCCAGCTGATCCACAACTATCTTCTTCACCCGGTCGAAAACTGTAGGCATCTTTTAATTAACCTCCCTCTATTTCTACCTGGCGGCAAGCGCACTAACCGAGCCTAAGACTCCGTTAACGAATTTTGATGAGTTATCGCTGCCAAACAGCTTGGCTAACTCAACCGCCTCATTTATAGCTACCTTAATTGGCACACTATTATCAAGTAAAATCTCAAATATTGCAAGCCTCAGGATATTCCTATCCACGATTGATATCTGCTCAACCGGCCAGGCAGGAGCAAAGTGCTTGATGTGCTGGTCAATCTTCTCCTTATTCTGGATAACCCCGCTAACCAGCCCACGGGCAAAGGCGATACTTTCCTCAGACAGCCTGCCATCAGCCAGAAAAGGGGCTAAGGCGCTCTCCATACCATGCCCTACCGAGTCAACCTCATACAATACCTGAAGGGCTATCACCCGAGCTTTTCGCCGTACCCCCATAGATTATCTCCAAAAGTCAACCCCTTATTATAGCACTTAATTTTAATTAGGCAATAGCTTTAAAGCCAGGATACCGCCATGCCCCCATCAACCCCCAAGACCTGCCCCGTGATATACTGCGCCTCCTCGGAAGCCAGAAAGGCGACCGCCTCAGCCACGTCACGGGGAGAACCAAATTCGCCCATAGGAATGACCTTTTTTAGCTCCTGCCGCCACTCTTCCTTGAGCTGACGGGTCATCTCGGTATCAATAAAGCCGGGGGCAATGGCATTAACCGTGACGCCGTGGGAGGCTACTTCTTTAGCGATAGAGCGGGTAAAGCCGATAATACCCGCCTTGGCCGAGGCATAGTTGGCCTGCCCCTTGTTGCCCACGATGCCAACCACGCTGGAAAGGCTGATAATCCTGCCCCAGTGCTGTTTAGCCATGTGCCTCACCACGGCCTTGGTGCAGAGGAAGACGCTCTTCAAGTCAACAGCCAGCACCTTGTCCCAGTCCTCCTCCGACATCCGCAGCAGGAGCTGGTCGCGGTTAATTCCGGCATTATTCACCAGGATATCAATCCGCTTGTAGGTGGCTAGGGTCTTCTCCACCAGGCGGGCGACATCTGCGGCCAGGCTGACATCAGCCATAACCGCCAGGCTCTCCTTGCCCATGGATTTGATTTCCTTAACCACGGCTTCGAGCGGCTTGGCGTCGCCGATATCATTAGCCACCACCGTAGCCCCGGCTCCCGCCAATTTCAGGGCAATCGCCCGCCCAATGCCCCGGCCGCTGCCGGTGACTATAGCTACCCTCGTGGCCAGATCCATTAACATACTCCTTCGGCGATGTTCTTAACCGTCTTGGCATCACCTATATTCAGTATTTTAACACCTTTGTCAATGCGCTTGATTAGGCCGGCCAGCACCTTGCCCGGCCCAATCTCAATAAAAGTGGCTACCCCATCACGGGCCATATACTCCACCGAACGCTGCCACTGAATACAATGGCATAATTGGGTGAGTAGTTCTTGCTTAATCGCTTCCGCAGTGACCAGTGGCTGGGCGGTGGTATTACCTATAATGGGAACGGCAGGCTGGCTGAAGGAAAGGGTAGCCATAACCTCAGCCATGCCGTCAACCGCCGGCTGCATCAGCGGGGTATGAAAGGCGCCGCTCACCTCTAGGGGGATAGCGCGATAGGCCCCCTTTTCTTTGGCTAAAGCCACCGCCTTATTCAGATTAGCTTCGGCGCCGCTGATTACTATCTGGCCGGGGCAGTTAATATTGGCGACGTGGGCGCCGGACTGCTTGCAGACCTCAGCCAGCATCGTTTCCTCAAGCCCGATTATAGCCACCATGCCCCCCGGGGTTATCTGCCCCGCCTCATGCATCAGCCGCCCCCTCTCCCGAGCCAGGTAGACGGTGGTGGCAAAATCAAGCACCCCGGCGGCGGCCAGCGCCGTATATTCACCCAGACTATGACCGGCAACAAAGCTTGCCGGCGGCAGGCCGTCATTGACACTGCGGGCAGCCGCCAGGCAGGCAAAGCTCGCGGTTACTATCGCCGGCTGGGCATTAATCGTCTGGCGAAGCTCGTCCTCGGGACCATTAAAGCATAGCCCAGATAGAGCCAGGCCCAGAGCCTCGTCAGCCTGCTCAAAGACGGCTTTAGCCGCCTCAAAATTCTGGTAAAGGTCACGCCCCATGCCTACCCACTGAGCACCCTGCCCGGGAA
>CAZQXA010000135.1:0-2857 GCA_964597155.1 uncultured Dehalococcoidales bacterium | reverse complement strand
TTTTACCCCGGAGGCTATATAATTATACGGCATGGCTGGAGAAGAAAAAATTCGCCAACTGATGAAGGTGGCGCTGGGGGAGGCCGAGGCTGATTTAGCCATAACTGGCGGCTCTATAGTTAATGTCTACACCGGCGAGGTGCTGGCAGGGGATGTCCTTATCAAAGGGGAAAGGATAGCCTCGGTGGGCAAAGATTTGGCTAAGGCTATCGGCTCGAAAACTAAGGTTATTGATGCCGCCGGCAAAGTATTAATCCCCGGGCTCATTGATGGCCACACCCATATCGACACCATCTATTCTACCAGCCAGCTACTCAGGTATGCCATCAAGGGGGGCACCACCACCATTATCACCGAGACGGCTAATATCGGCTGCGCCCTGGGGTATGAAGGGATTATCCAATTTTTGCTCTCTATCCAGAGCCAACCGATAAAAATCCTAGCTACCGCCCCACCCATGGTCACCATAAGCCCGGTAACCGAAGAGCACGCCCTGGAGCTTGCCCAGCTGCGCCAGCTATTTAAGAGGCAAGAGGTTATCGGCCTGGGCGAGCCTTACTGGGGGGAGGTGGTGAGCGGCAACCCGAGAGTCCTTGGCCTTATCGCCGAGACCATAAAGCAGGGCAAGAAGGTCGATGGGCACAGCGCCGGCGCCAGCGGTAAAAAGCTACAAGCCTATGTTGCCTCCGGCGTCTCTTCCTGCCACGAGCCCATTACCGCTGAGGAGGTTATGGAGAGGCTGAGGCTGGGGCTTTTTGTCTTGATAAGGGAAGGGGAGATAAGGAGGGAGCTGGAAGCCGTTTCCCGCTTGAAAGATGAAAAGTTTGACCTCAGTCGGCTGGCAGTGGCCACCGATGGCGCCGGACCCTGGCAGCTGGCTAGCGATGGCTATATGGAATTCGTGGTGCAGAAGGCGATTGACCTCGGCTTTTCCCCCGTCCAGGCGATACAGATGGCGACGATAAACGTCGCCCGGCGCTTTGCTATAGATGATACTATCGGGGGCATCGCCCCGGGCAAGTATGCCGACATTGTTGTCATCCCCAACTTAAAGACCATCAGAGCGGAATATGTTGTAAGCAACGGCCGTCTTGTCGCCCAGGACGGCGAGCCGCTTGTCGCCCCCAGGGAGCACCATTACGGCCAATCGATTCTAAAAAGCATAAATCTAAAAAAGGATTTTAGGGCCGAGGACTTTGCTATTCCCGCAGCCAGCCGCCAGGTAAAGGTCAGGCTCATAGACCAGGTGACCAATCTAGTCACCAGGGAGGACTTCGTCTCTATGCCGGCCCCAGAAGGCCAACTTGAGCCCGATATCAGTAAGGGCATAATAAAGGTGGCGGCTATTGAGCGCACCTTCGGCACTGGTCAGAGCTTCGTCGGCTTTATAAAAGGGATGGGGTTTAGGCGGGGGGCGATTGCCACCAGCGCCGTCTGGGACTGCGGCGATATTATCGTGGTCGGCGCCAATGAGAATGATATGGCGCAGGCAGTAAACCGGATTAAAGAGCTGGACGGGGGCATTGTGGTCTGTGCCGGCGGCAGAATACTGGCTGAGTTAGCCCTTCCCGTAGCCGGAGGAATCTCTACCGAGCCTATGGAGACCCTGGATGCCAAGCTTGGCCGCATTCAGCAGGCAGCCACCGACCTGGGCTGCCACCTACCCGATATACGCATTACCCTGGCTGTCCTCACCACGGCGGCGGTACCCTTCCTCCGCATCTGCGAACAGGGCTTGGTAGACTTAAGGCAAAATCAGTTTGTTGACTTAACAGTGGGCTAGGTAAAGCTTATGGGCTGGGATGAAATCAAAAAAGCCAGGCGGCGTCTCTCCCGAGAGCAGGGCACCATCATCAAAGACTGGGGGGGCAGGGTTCCCTTTGCTTTGGTTTACCCCAACGCCTACTATCTGGGCATGTCCAACCTGGGGGTTCACGCCCTCTATAGCCTGCTCAACAGCTATGATAAGGTCGTCGGCGAGAGGGCTTTCTGGGAGGCGGAGAATAAGGCTAAGCGCCTGCCGGCTCTATGCCTGGAATCCCAGCGGCCGCTCTCTGATTTTGCCGTGGTCGCCTTTTCCGTCTCCTATGAGCTTGACTATTTTAATGTCGTCCACGCACTTAAAGCCAGCGGCATACCCCTGTATGCTGCCGACCGCGATGAGAGGCACCCCCTGGTTATCGCCGGCGGTCCCGCCGTCACCGCCAACCCCGTGCCTCTTTCCCCCTTCCTTGACTGCCTCGGTATCGGCGAGGCTGAGCCGATAGTCCCGGCCATGCTGCCCGTTATAACCGAGGGTATTGGCGGTAAGCGGAGCCAGCTGCTTGGGGCGCTGGCGGCCATACCCGGCGTCTATGTCCCCCAGCACTATGGGGGCAAGCCGGTGGTGCGGCAGTGGGCCCAAAACCTGGACGATTTTCCCGTTGCCTCGGTGGTAATAACCCCGGACACCGAGCTGGGCGACCTCTATCTTATCGAGGTGGAGCGGGGCTGCAACTGGGGCTGCCGCTTTTGCCTGGTAAGCAAAGTCTTTTCCCCCATGCGCTATCGCTCTGTAGCCAGTATAATCGCCCAGGCGGGACAGGGGCTTAAGTACCGCAGGCGGCTGGGCCTGGTGGGGGCGGCTGTCGGCGACCACCCCCAGCTTGAAGAACTTTTGCTAAAATTGGGCCAGATGGGGGCAGAGCTTTCTATCAGCTCACTGCGGGCCAGCCCCCTTTCCCGGATAGTATTGAGGGAACTGGCTAAGGGAGGCGCCCGAACTATTTCCCTCGCCCCTGAGGCTGGCTCCCAGCGCCTGCGCCAGTTGATAAAAAAGGGAATCTCTGAGGAAGACATCCTGGAATCAATGGATAAG
>CAZQXA010000134.1:0-2887 GCA_964597155.1 uncultured Dehalococcoidales bacterium | reverse complement strand
TTCAGCCGAGCCAGCGGCGCCACCCGGTAAACCCCGCTCTCCTTGCCGTCGACAAAACCCTTCCAGCCAACCTTCTTGAGGTAGGCAAACTTGACGTAAGTCCAGGGCTCAACATGCTCCCTGATGTGCTCCAGGTAGTCCTGAGGCTTAAACTTGGCAAACTCCTTACCGTCAGGGTCTACCACCCTCACTTTTCCATCATAGAAGTTCACCTTGTTATTCTCATCCACCAGACCCATATAGTATGTCTTGTGCGAATAGACATCGCCGGTAACCAGGTCAACATATTCCTTATTCTTGAGGACAACGTCGTCAAAAAGCTGGAGGGCAAACTGGCAGAAATCAACGCCGTATTCCCCGGCTTCGATGATTGTTTTTCTTTCGTCCTCGCTAATCTGCTTTGATACCCCGCCGGGTAAGCCGCAGGTAGGCATAACCGGCTTGCCACCGATTATCCTCAGCACATTCCTCATCCTCTTCCTCATCTCGATGACCTTGCCCCCCACCTCCAGCCCCACCTTGCCGATAACCCCCAGGACATTTCTCTCGGCGGCTGGTGCCGAGGGACCGACGACAAAATCAGGGCCGCCAAGGAAAAAAAAGTGCAGGATATGGTCTTCGGCAGTGAAGGCGTTGTACATCAGCTCTCTTATCTTCTTGGCCGCCGGCGGCGGTTCAACCTTCCAAAGGTCATCAAGGGCTTTAGTCGCCGCCATGTGGTGAGCGGTGGGACATACCCCGCATATCATGGTGGTTATCCGGGGCATCTCCTCAGCCGCCCTTCCCTCGGAGAACTTCTCAAACCCCCGAAGCTCAGGAATCTGAAGGCAAGCCCGCTCACAACTACCCTCGTCATTGAGGAATATCTCTATCCTGCCGTGTCCCTCAAGCCTGGTTATCGGGTCTATGGTTATTTTCTTCATTATTCCATTCTCCTTCTTCTAAGCAAAGAGGAAGCCAGGCTAAAGCGGTAGACCGTTCCTGCCGGGTCGACAATCCCGTCAATCAGCCTCTTGACCTCTTCCTCGGTCATTTTCTCTTCTCCATCCAGCCCCAGTATAGAAGCGACCATGGACAGGGCTTTGGCTCCCTGGTCAACGACGCCGTCAAGCGGGCCAAAGCACCCACGGCACGGCTGGTTAGCCCGGATGCAGGTCTCCCCACACCCGGTTCTAGTCGCCGGGCCCATGCAGATTACCCCCTGGGCAAGAAAGCATTTCTCCGGGTCCATCTTAATCTGCCAGGGTCTTTTTATCTCAGCAATTGATAGCTTATCCGGCTTACTCTCCGCCCGGGGGCAGGTATCGCACAGGGCCTTATCGGGCGCCAGTACCGTCCCCTTCTCCGGCAGTTCCCCTTTGAGAATGGCATTAACCGCATTTAAGATTAAATCGGGGGGTGGGGGACAGCCGGGGAGATAATAATCAACATCGATGACCTGGTCCAAAGGTTTCAACGTATCGTAGAACTCGGGCAGGGTAAGTTCGCCCTCTTTGACCTTCGTTTTTTCCTGGGGGAAAGTTCCCTTGGAGTTCTCCACGGTGGGGACCTCTTTATACACCCGGTTGAAGATGGTATCCCGGTTCCAGAAGTTAGCTAGCCCCGGAATACCGCCCAGGTGAGCACAGGCACCAAAGGCAACTACCAGCTGGGATTTCCGCCTGAGTAGTTTTACCATTTCCTCCTGCTCCCCCAGCCTCACGCCGCCGTTGATAAAGCTCACCGCGATTTCGCCATCTTTCATGGCCTCGATATCCTTGCGCTTAAAATCCAGTGCCACCGGCCAGAGAACGATATCCACAGCATCGGCTACCTTGAGTATATTTTCATTAAGGTCAACCACTGTCTCTTCACAGCCGCCACAGGAAGCACACCAGTAAAAAGCGACCTTTGGTTTAGCCATCTCTCACCTCTCCTAATTAAAAATTATATCTAGGTATAGCTAACATTGCAAGCCAAAAGAGATTATACTTTAAGCAGCCTCAATCTGGCAATCCCTTCACTTTTTATTGGGGAGACATAATATGGGTTTATGTCAACTGATTTTACTTAGGTTAAGCAACGCGGCAATCTTAGGCGGCAAGCGGTCACGATTTTGGATGGTGGTCTTGATAATTGTGTTTCGAGGGCCTAAGCGGGCTGAGAAGGCTGGGAGGAGTTCCTGGCGGATAACCAGAATGGAGTTTTTAACCCTCCCAGCCTTGATTATTTCCAGAGTTTTTACAAATCCCTCGCCTTTTAGTTCCAGATAGCCAACTTCATCTACGAAAAGGATAGCTGAAGAAATCGCCTTATCTATGGCTCTATTGCCAAACTCAATGGCTTCGGGATTAAAAAAATATCTCCCGGTATGGGGGCCTTGGTATATATTATCAGGGCTAGCCAGTACCTTTCTTTCCCCGCTCTGAACATCGACAACAATAATGCTTTTATCAGGCGCCTTAGGCGTGAGAATACCGCCACAGCTATATCCCAGGCTCCTGGCTACCTCTAAAACCTTTTGACAAATAGTAGTCTTACCAACCCCTACCCTACCGGTGATAATAATGTTCACTTAAAGCCCTGACACGAAAGCTATAGCGCTTACCCCCCAGCAAATAACTATAGTAGCCACGGTGGTAGCGTAATAAAGAGGCATCTTCTTGGTTAGCAAGGGGAAAGTCTTAGCCTCAAGCTTGGTGCCGGCCAGATAGCCCAGGGGGGCAAATAAGCCCATAAAGACAGCTTGAATCACCGCCTGATTGGAGATGTACTCCCCAGCGGTAAAGACCACGCGGGCATAGGCAGGAGCATTCATCACGTATATAGCAAAATAGACCCAGGCAACGGCGCCCAGAAAACCAGCCAGGGCTCCAGCGCCAACGCCAACCAGGGCATTCTTTCTCAT
>CAZQXA010000133.1:0-2925 GCA_964597155.1 uncultured Dehalococcoidales bacterium | reverse complement strand
GTGACTCTTTGGCAAGCCCGGCACCGCCCGATGAACTCAAGCAGGTGCCCTTCAATCTCAAAGCCGGTTTCCTGTGTTAGTCTTTGCTCTAGTTCAGTGAGGTGGAAGCCGGCAAAGTTAATAACCTCGCCGCAGTTGGAGCAAATCAGGTGGTGGTGGTGCTCCGGGGTGCTGATGGTGTAGCTGCGGTGGCTACCAACGGCGTGCAGCTCGCAGATAAGTTCCAGGCGGGCGAGTACGTCCAGGGTGCGGTAAACGGTTACCAGCCCGATGCCGGGGTGGTCTTGGCGAACCTTCTGGTATATGGCAGACGGGGTGAGGTGGTCCTGGCTTGAGGCAATGGTCTGTATCACCGACCTTCGCTGTGGGGTGAGCTTGTAGCCGTGCGCTCTCAAGGTAGTGGCTATGCTTCTTTCGGTAAGCCTCATCTCGCCTCTAAATGAAAAGGATTATCATTTACACAATAACCAGTTTAGCCCTGGTTGTCAATAGTTTTGAGGGGGGTTATTTGGGTCTTTTCCCCCCACCCCCCATTTAACCAGCGTCTTTCTTCCCACCCTGACCCACCCTCGGAGGTCTCGCCCCCTTCGTTAGAAATTCAAAGCACGAAACCCGAAATACTAAATAACATAATTCGTGCCCGTTTAGAGTTTAGATATTAGGATTTAGAAATTTCTCCTCTGGGTGGGTATGGGAAGCAAGATAACCGTTAAAAAATGGGTAGGAGTTTCCTTTTATTGCGGGGCATTGACCAAAACAGATAATTAGGATACACTTAGAGGTATAGTAGCGCTATGCACCGATGCTTTATAGCGCTAGTCCTTCTGCCCAATGGCTGCTTTCGCGCAAAATCTTCAACCATAGATGCTTGAGCTTTAGCGTAACTAAGCAGGGGGGGAGGGAAAGATGAAGAAGATGGATAAAACGAATGTAGGTCACAATCTGCTTCGTTCTCGTCTGGAGAGCGAGCAAAAGCGGTTAAAAGAAGAGTTAGAGCAATTGAAATCCAGCGTCCGCCCGGCTGATGAAAGGCGGGAGGGTAGCCCCTTTGGCAAGAGAGAGGAAGAGGCTACCGAGAGTTTTGAATTGGAGAGGCGGCTGACCTTGGAGAAGCGTCTTATCGACCAGTTAGCCGAGGTGGAGCACGCCTTGCAAAAGTTTGAAGACGGAACCTACGGCTTATGTGATAACTGCGGGCAGCCGATAGACCCTGCCCGACTGGAAGCACTGCCTCAGGCAAGCCTGTGCTTGCGCTGTAAGGAGCTTCAGGTAAGGGATGCAAAAGGCAAGTAATCCCCAGGGGAGGCGGTGGTACATACTCTTTTTCCTGGTTGCCGCACTCGTGCTGGCTATCGACCAGCTCACCAAGTGGGGGATAAGGGAATTTGATATTCAGTGGGAGTGGGGAATCTTTCAGATATCCCTCGTCGAGAATACCGGCTCCTCCTTCGGCTTGTTTCAGGGCCACTCGTTTGCCCTGACCATCATCGCTTTCGTCGGTATCGCTTTTCTCCTGGTCTATACCCTTATTCTTTATCCCCGCTTCTTCTCTGGGGATAGACTGCTGGCTAAGTTAGCCCTGGGCTTGATTTTAGGTGGCACCATCGGCAATCTGATTGACCGGCTGCTCTTTGGCGCGGTTACCGATTTCCTCAGTATCGGCTGGTGGCCAGCCTTTAACATTGCCGATTCGGCTATAGTTGTCGGCGCTATTCTCTTTGGCTATTCTCTACTCATCCTGGTTATCAAGAAGCGCTAAATTTCCCGCCCGATGATGGATAAGGTATATAGTTTTATCGCTGATAACAAGGGTGCCCGTCTGGATAAGTATGTCTCCGAGAGGCATCCAGAGCTTTCCCGAAGCCATGTCCAGAAGCTTATCGCCGAGGGTTTTATCACGGTCAACGGGCAGGCGGCTAAGCCGGGGCACAGGCTTAATATCGGCGATAGGTTAAAAGTAGTCATTCCCCCCACCCCACCCAGCCGCCTGGTGGCTGAAGCTATGCCCCTGAATATCCTCTATGAAGACGATGACCTCTTGGCCGTAGACAAGCCAGCCGGGCTGGCCGTCCACCCGGCGCCGGGTCACCCCAGCCATACCCTGGTCAATGCTATCCTTGCCCATTTTCCCCACCTGGCTGATATCAGCGACTCACTGCGCCCGGGGGTTGTCCATCGGCTGGACAAGGATACCTCGGGGGTGATGCTGGTGGCTAAGAATAGCTTAGCTCAAAATAACCTTGCCCAGCAGTTCAAGAGCCATTCCGTGTCCAAGGCCTATCTGGTGCTGGTCAAGGGGCATCTAACCCCGGCAAGCGGCATTATTGAGGCTGATATCGGGCGCGACCCCCGCAATCGCAAGCGGATGGCGGTAGTAGCCAAGGGCAGGGAAGCCCGCACCGAGTATAGCGTTATCAAGTATATCGGTGGTTACACCCTGCTTGAGGTCAGGCCCCAGACCGGACGCACCCACCAGATAAGGGTTCACCTGGCGGCGATTGGCTTTCCGGTGGTGGGGGACAAGGTTTACGGGGTCAAGTCCCCTTATCTATCACGGCAGTTCATGCACGCCTGCCGCCTGGGTTTTAAGCTGCCCTCAACCGGGGAATACATTGAGTTCAAGTCCGAGCTGCCCCCTGATTTGGCGCAGGCGCTTAAAGATATTGGCTAGATTTTTTGGCAGCCCCACCCCCTTTTAACTTTTGTTTTTCTTCCCACCCAGCCCGCCCCAAAAGGCTAGAGCCTCTTTGCTCTCTTTTCCCCACCCCCCAGAGAGGGGCAATTATCCTCCCCTTTTCCCCAGAGTGTGAGAGAGGTGAAACCTCTCTCGGGTGGGAGGGTGGGAAGCAAAACACACTCTAAAATCAGGCTAGACCTCCCCCTTATACTCTAGAATGTCGGTGAGTTAGGTGGCAGAATGGGGAG
>CAZQXA010000132.1:0-2938 GCA_964597155.1 uncultured Dehalococcoidales bacterium | reverse complement strand
ACAGCTTTACCGGCTGGGGCTGGTTTTTCAGGCCGTGCTCCAGATAGGCGCGGCATACCGGGGCGGTGCCCTCAGGTCTCAGGGTGAGCTGGTTGCCCCCCCGGTCTTCAAAGGTGTACATTTCCTTTTTGACGATATCGGTGTCCTCGCCGACACTGCGGGCGAAGAGCCTGGTGTCCTCGAAGGTGGGGGCGTCAATGCGCTCGTAGCCGTAGAGCTGGGCGATTTCGGCTACCTTCTGCTCTATATAGCGCCAGTAGGCTTGTTCCTGGGGCAGAATGTCCGAGGTCCCGCGTGGTGCCTGATACAACATGCCTTTTCTCTTTCAAGCTAGAATACAGTATTAACGCTGGGTTGTAAAGGGATATTGTGGGGAGGCCCCCCGTTTTGGCGTTTGTTCTTTTTCCCACCCAGCCCGCCCAAAAGGGTTTTTACCCCACAAAAACAAGGTTTTTGTGGGGGCCCCGGTTGCACCCTCTTACAGCACCCCCAAAATTAAGGGGATATAGCCTATGAGGGTGGGTCAGGGCGGGAAGAAAGACTTGGATCCCTTTCTCCCTCTCCTGAACCGTGCCAGCGGGTAAAAACGCAGACCACATAGGCCAGGGAAAGAGCCATGAGCAATAAAGCAAAGGAGACAAAAACATAATCGGGCAAACCCCGCTGAGTTAAGCCGATATGAGATAAGATAGGCGTGACCCAGGGGCTGGTGGGCTTGAGATAGTTGAACCAGAGGGAAACATCAAAAAGCCATAGCCAGACGGCGGGAAACAGGGCCAGCACTATGGTAAAAATTCTCTCCCCTCGATACTTTGTCTGGGCGGCCACCAGCAGGGCTAGGGGTATATAGATGATTAGATACTGGTAGTGGACCTGGTAGGAGAGGCCTATGAAGATAAGGTAACCAACCAGTGCCCCTTGCCCCAGGGTGACTTTTCTCCGGTAGCTTAATACGGCGACGGTCAGTATGGCTAGCAACATTATGGGGATGGTGAAAGGTAAAAATTGGCTGGTTTCCCAGCCGAAGACATCATGCAGGTAGGTGAGAAAGGCACCGCTGCCACTGAAGGCATAGACCAGCGGGACCTGGTAGCCCACTGCCTTCCCCGGTAAAAATATTGCACTGGCGTAAGATGAGAAATTACCGGTAAGCAAAAAGGGGACAGAGAAAAGTATGGCCACCCCGGCGATAATAGCCAGGTTTCGGGCAAGCCGCTGCCAGCTCATCTGCCGGGCGACTATCACCACCATCAAGGCTATCGGTATCAGGGTATGCTGCTTGGTCATCGCTGCCAGGCCGGCGAAGAGAAATGCCAGCCAGTCCTTGTTTCTTGACAGCAGGATTATTGAGGCCAGCAAAAAAGCGGCGGCGATAGCATCAAACTGCCCGAAAACAGCCGACTCGTACCAGGCGGTGGGATGAAGGAGCCAAAGGCTGGCAAAGAGTAGCTTGCGGGCTTTTGAGCCGGGCACCGCCCAGTATAAAAGGCAACCTATAGCCAGGTCGGCGGCGATGATTGGGGTTTTCATCGCCAGCCGCCAGCTGCTATCCACCATGATGTTGGTCGCTGAACTCAGCGGCGCCGCCATTAGGGACAGCCTTGAAGTTAAGAGCCAGGCTGGCGGATAAACGTAGCCCCAGCCTTTGAAGGGGAAGATAGCCGCCGTGCCATCGCCGTAGCGATAAAAATCCAGACCGTAAAGCTGGAATACCTTGGCGAAGGCCCAGAACTGGGAGACATCGGGTCCTGCGGAAAGGGGCGCCGCCCAGAAGCGGATAAAGGCGGCCGGGGCTAAGACTAACCCTAGGGCCAGGTGGCGGAATTTGTTAATAATATGTGGCATTGATATATTGTAGCCGCCGTCACGAATTCTCTGCTCATTATACTCCTCCATTAGGTATAAGGCACCCTATTGTTGTAGAATACAGGTGGTTTTAGGCTTTTGCCTTAGGGAGGCTAGGCGCCAGTGAAGGATAAGATCTCCATCATCATACCGACCTACAACGAGAAGGACAATATCACCCCGCTGGTTAAGAGGCTAGCCCAGGCTCTCGCCGGCTATAACTATGAGCTTTTAGTGGTTGATGATGAAAGTAAAGACGGAACGATTGAGGTCGCCAGGGGCCTGGCTTCCCGGTACCCGCTAGAAGTGATTGTCCGCCGGGGCCAAAGGGGGCTGGCGACGGCGGTAGTCCACGGACTTAAGGCAGCCACCGGCGAGATTATAGGGGTTATGGATGCCGACCTGCAGCACCCGCCGGAGGTTATACCCCAGATGATTAAAGCCCTGCAGGGTGGGGCGGATATGGCGGTGGCCAGCCGCTATGTGGAAGGCGGCGGCTGCCCCCACTGGGGACTATCCCGGCGGGTTATCTCCAGGGTAGCCCTGATGGTGGCTCACCTGCTCCTGCCATCAACAAGGCAGGTAAAAGACCCGCTTTCGGGGTTTTTCCTTTTCCGAAAGCAGAACCTAGCTCAGGCCAAGCTTAAACCAATCGGCTATAAGATAAGCCTGGAGATAATGCTGGCTGGTAACTTCCAGCGCATAGTCGAGGTCCCCTATGTTTTTGAAGACAGGAGTGCCGGCAAGAGCAAGCTCCGGCCCCGCGAGCAGATAGATTACCTGAAGCACGTCCTCAGCCTGATGGCCAGGACCGGCGAATTGGAGATGTTCATCAAGTTTATTGCCGTGGGCTTAAGCGGCATCGTCGTCAACGAGGGTGTATACTGGTTTTTGACGAGGTTCGGCGGTCTGGCGGCTTATGACTATTGGGCCGTTGTTGCCGGTATCGAGGTCTCCATTATCACCAACTTTATCCTCAACGATACCTTCACCTTCGCCAAGCGGCGCTCTGGCAAGTCCTTCCTGGGGCGTCTCCTCAAGTTCAACCTTATCTGCCTCGCCGGGGCGGGCATCCAGTGGGGATTGTTCATGC
>CAZQXA010000131.1:0-2953 GCA_964597155.1 uncultured Dehalococcoidales bacterium | reverse complement strand
AGAGCCAGCATATTAATGAAAAAGGCGGACTGCATGGCGGTATGTTTATAGAGGTTATTGAGCACCTGCCTCGGCTGGGCTTCTCTTTTTAACTCAATAACAATGCGCATACCCTGGCGGTCGGACTCATCGCGCAGCCCGCTGATGCCATCAATCTTCTTGTTCTTGACCAGCTCGGCTATCCTCTCCACCAGGGCCGCCTTGTTGGTCTGATAGGGAAGCTCGGTAACCACTATCTGGCGCCGCCCCGCCCCCGCCGCCTCACCGAGCAGAGCCTTAGCCCGAACCACCACCCGGCCGTGCCCGGTGGCGTAAGCGTTTTTAATCTCATCCCCCCCCAGTATCATGCCGGC
Organism: uncultured Dehalococcoidales bacterium; assembly: GCA_964597155.1. GTDB lineage: Bacteria > Chloroflexota > Dehalococcoidia > Dehalococcoidales > BS750m-G39 > DUEC01. Next base: position 2,600 of record CAZQXA010000131.1, on the reverse strand, counting down.
GGTGGGGAAATCGGGTCCCTTAACAAAACGGGTAAGCTCGTCAACGGTGGCTTCAGGGTTATCAATGAGGTAGGAGATGGCATCGCAGACCTCAACCAGGTTATGCGGGGGGATACTGGTAGCCATGCCCACGGCAATGCCGGCGCTGCCGTTTATCAGCAGGTTGGGTAACTTGGTGGGTAGGACCAGAGGCTCCTTAAGGCTATCATCAAAGTTGGGCATGAAGTCAACGGTTTCCTTGTCAATATCAACCAGCATCTGCTCGGAGATGGGAGCTAAGCGTGCCTCGGTATAGCGCATGGCTGCCGGCGGGTCATTATCGATGCTGCCAAAATTGCCCTGGCCATCAACCAGGACATAGCGCATGGAGAAATCCTGCGCCAGGCGCACCATGGCTTCATAAACCGGGGCATCGCCGTGGGGATGATACTTGCCCAGAACCTCGCCGACAATGCGGGCGCTCTTCTTGTGGGGGCTGGTGGGAGCCAGCCCCAGCCCATCCATGGCATAGAGGATACGCCGCTGCACCGGCTTCAAGCCATCACGCACATCGGGCAGGGCACGGGAAACGATGACGCTCATGGCATAATCAAGGTATGAGCTGCTCATCTCATCTTCTATATTTACTGGTTTGGTCTTGCCTAAAACCATGCCTACTGCGACCTCCTGCTCCTAATTATCAAGGCTCTTATCATCAATATCGCCGGACTCGTCGGCCATCGCCTCCATATACTCCAGCTCGCGCCGCAGCATCTTATCGCTCAAGTAAGGACGAAGCCCCTCCACCCCCTTGGGCGGGAAGGAAAGCTGCCCCACCAGAGAGGGGGCCTGATATATCTCACGGATAATGACCTTTACCTTGTCCTCGGCGGAGCTGACAATAGCCGCGCTATAGCGGTTACCGCCGGCCATCAATTTAACCAGCCTCTGGCTGTACTTGGGCTCGACCTGCCCCAGATACTCACCACGACCGTTTTCCACGTTCAAATTCGCCCCCTCCGCCTTCAGGTAGACCCTATCACCAGCCACCATTTTGGCCAGTGTCCCTCGCGCTGCCAAGCGATAAAGGTCGACCACCCCTGTCTTACCGGTCTCTTCAATAAAATGCTGGGGCTCAACCCGGTCGGAATCAGCCCCCGGCCCAGCCTCCGCCTTCCTCAGATATGACAGGCGATTAAGGTTCTTCTGGGCGATAATATTATAGGGGTCAAGCTCTATGGCTCGCTCGTAGGCTTCCTTGGCCAGCGAGTAATCGCCCAGCTCAATATAGGCCCGCCCCAAACGATTATAGGCATCAAAATCACCGGGGAAGCTGGCGATTATCTCCTGGTTAGCCGCCACCGCCTCCCGCCACCGGCCCTGCATCGCCAGGGTTATAGCCTGCTTGCTGCGCTGCCGCCTTAGCCTTGCCTGTTCCTCTTCCTGATATGCCATCCTTCCACCCCTGACCTAAACTATATATTTTACTCCAGCAGAGCAGCTTTAACAAGCAAATCTAGGCATAAAAAATATATTTTTTAGCCATATGGTTAAATTATTCTTCTTCCAGCTCAAAGGCGCGGTGCAAGGCTTTGACGGCGTCATTAACCCTGGCTTGGTCGATAATGCAGGTTATCCTTATCTCCGAGGTGGTGATAAGCTGAATGTTAATCCCCTGCTCACTGAGGGTGCTAAACATCCTGGCGGCATAGCCCGGGGTATTCTGCATCCCGGTGCCGATGATACTGACCTTGCCCAGTCTGGCGTCGCTGACACATTCCCTGGCGCCAAGTGACTTGGCAATAGGAGCCGCCACCGCCATTGCCTTATCCAGCTGGCTTTTAGCCACGGTAAAGGTCAAATCGGTGATATTTTTGATGCTGGCATTCTGAACAATGGTATCAATGCTGATATTGGCCTTGGCTAAAGACTCAAAGATAGCCGCGGCAATGCCCGGCCTGTCGGGCACGCCAACCACCGTTATCTTAGCCACATCAAGGTCATGAGCTATACCACTAACCTTATTTCGCACTTCCATAGATGCCCCTCCATGAATTAATGTCCCTGGCTTGTCACTGAAGCTGGAGGCAACCAGAATTGGGATTTTGAATAACTCCCCCAGCTCAACCGCCCTCGGGTGCATCACCTTAGCCCCGTAGGTTGCCAGCTCCAGCATTTCTTCGTAGCCGATTTCGCTTAGCTTTCTGGCTTCAGGAACGAGGCGGGGGTCGGCGGTAAAGACCCCCTCAACATCGGTATATATCTGGCAGACCTCCGCCCCCAGGCTGGCGGCTAAAGCCACCGCCGTGGTATCGGAGCCACCGCGCCCCAGCGTTGTTACGTCCATGTCATCGGTAATCCCCTGAAAGCCGGCAACAATGACAATATTCCCCTTCTCCAGCTCCCTGGTTATCCTTTCCGGGTCAACCCTCTGGATTCGGGCGCGGCTATAGGTGGCATCAGTCCTTATCCCCGCCTGAGCCCCGGAGAGGCTGATGGCTTCATAGCCCATCGCCTCAAGCGCCATCGCCAGCAGGGTGCAGGAGATAATCTCGCCGGTAGAGAGCAGGACATCAAGCTCCCGCTCATCGGGGCGCTCATTAATCTGGTAGGCGAGCTTG
>CAZQXA010000130.1:0-3172 GCA_964597155.1 uncultured Dehalococcoidales bacterium | reverse complement strand
TGCACAATCTCCTTGGGCAACCTGAACTCGGGGATGCCGTACATCAGCACCCCGCCAGCCACGTGCAGCGCCTCAAAAAGGGTAACGCCGTAGCCAAGTGAGGCCAAATCAGCCGCCGCCGTCAGTCCCGCCGGCCCCGAGCCGACCACCGCCACCCGCTTACCAGTGGGCTTGGGCGGGTCCACCGGTTTGGCCACCCCCTTATTAGCCCGCTCCCAGTCGGCGACAAAGCGCTCCAGACGACCGATGGCGATAGGGGCGCCCTTTTTAGCCAGGGAACAGGTAGCCTCGCACTGGGTCTCCTGAGGGCAGACCCTCCCGCAGATGCCGGGCAGGGCGTTTTTGCTCTTGAGTATCCTGACCGCCTCCGGCATATCACCCTCGCTGATAGCCTTGATAAACTCAGGGATATCCACCCCCACCGGGCAGCCGACAGCGCAATTACGCTTGGGGCACGCAAGACAGCGGCTGGCTTCTTCCTTAGCCTGCTCCAGGCTGTAACCCAGGGCAACCTCGTCAAAGTTTTTAGCTCGTTTTTTCGGGTCCTGCCTGGGCATCGGCACCCGGTTAAGATTCAGCTTAGCCATATACCCTCACCTTTAAGACGAATGGCTTTTCTGCCACTTTTCAAAAGAACACTTCTCCTCATCAAGGTAAATAGCCTGGCGGGCAAGGAGCAGGTCCCAGTCAACCTCATGCCCGTCAAAATCAGGGCCGTCAACACAGGCAAACCTGGTCTGGCCGCCAACCGATACCCGACAGCAGCCGCACATGCCAGTGCCATCAACCATTATCGGGTTCAGGCTGACAATGGTCTTGACCCCAAAGGGCTGGGTGGTCAGGGAACAGAACTTCATCATGACCACGGGGCCAATGGCAATGACCCGGTCTACCTTCTCCCCGGAGCCCAGGATTTCCTTCAGTGGTTCGGTCACCACTCCTTTGCGCCCGTAGGAGCCGTCATCAGTGGTAACGACGAGCTGGTCACTGAGGCTACCAAGCTCGCTCTCCCAGAAGAGCAAATTATGGCTCCGCGCTCCCAGGATAGAAATGACCTTATTCCCGGCCTTCTTCAGTTCCCGGGCAATAGGGGTTATGGGGGCGACCCCCACCCCCCCGGCGACACAGACCACGGTGCCGAACTTATCAATATGCGCCGGCAGCCCGAGCGGCCCCACAAAATCAGTTATCGCCTCACCGGCCTCAAGGCGGGCAAGCTTGGCGGTGGTGGTGCCCACCTCCATAAAGACGATGGTAACACTCCCCTCTTTCTGGTCAAAGTCAGCAATGGTCAGCGGAATACGCTCGCCCTTTTCGTCAATTCTGACCACGACAAACTGCCCGGCTCTAGCCTTCCTGGCCACCGCCGGCGCCTCAACCTTGAAAAGATGAATGCTGGGCACCAGGTCTTGCTTTAATAAAATCTTATACAACTCTGGCTCACCTCTAACTAAAGGTAAATGAAAAAGGCTATCCCCAAGATTGCCTCTTTTAGAGATAGCCCCCTCTTCGCCGGTAACTTCTTTTGCGCATACTTAGTCTGAAAAAATAGAATATCACCAAATGTCAAAAAATTCAAGCCATTTTGACCCTAAAACCCATTGCCTAATTGCCGCTGAAGGTATATGATAATAAGCACCGCAATTTAAAAGGGGTGTAACAATGGTCACCGAATTGGTTCACATCGGGTTTAACAATTTTGTCGCCATCAATAGGGTTATTGCCATCGCTTCACCAAATTCAGCGCCGATGAAACGCACCGTACAAGAAGGGAAAACCAAGGGATTACTAATTGACATGACCAACGGCCGAAAAACCAAGGCAGTTATCATTACTGATGACGGGCATATTATTCAGGTCGCCCTTGCCCCAGAAACGATTGCGGGCAGATTACAAGCCGGGCGAGGCTTAATACAAAGTGATGAAAAAGACGAGCTCTAAAAGTGAGCCTCCCTTTAACCTCCGTCCGAAGCCACTACTCATAGTCCTCTCCGGCCCCTCCGGGGCGGGAAAGGATGCTATCCTGAACAGCCTGAAAAAATCGGGCTACCCGCTAAAGTTCATTACCACGGTAACCACACGCCCCAAGCGGAAAGAAGAGAAAAATAATGTCGCCTACCACTTTGTCTCCACGGAAACCTTCCAGCAGATGATTAAAAACAAAGAGCTGCTGGAGTACGCCAATGTCTACAGGAACTGGTACGGCGTGCCCAGAGAGCCGGTAAAGCAAGCCCTGGTGGCAGGAATGGATACCATCGTCAAGGTTGATGTGCAGGGGGCAGCGACCCTTAAAAAGCTCCTACCCGAGGCAGTTTTTATCTTTCTCACCTGCCCGACCACGGAGGAGCTTGAGGCCAGGCTCAAGTCGCGCCAGACCGAATCCGAGTTCGACTGCGAACTGCGCCTGAAGACGGCCCTGGAAGAGATAAAGCAGCTGCACCTCTTTGACTATATCGTCGTAAATGAACGGAATGAAATCGAGCGGGCGGCGTCAGCCATCACCGCCATTATCACCGCCGAAAAGTGCCGCCGCATCCCCAGGGAAATCAGTTTATAAACCTCTAGAAGAGCATCCCAAATAGCCAGGCAAAGAAATAACCCAGCACGAAGCAGACGGGGAAGGTTATTATCCAGGTCATAACAATGTTTCTCGCCATTCCCCAACGCACTGCGGAAAACCGCTGGGTAGCCCCCACCCCCATGATGGCTGAATTTATGCAATGGGTAGTGCTCAGAGGTATGCCGAAAGCAGAAGCCACCAAAATAGCAACCCCACCCGAAGTCTCGGCAGCAAAGCCGTTCACCGGCTCCAGCTTGGTCAGTTTGAAGCCCATGGTGTGAATTATGCGCCAGCCGCCAATGGCTGTCCCAATGGCCATTACCCCACCACAGAGCAGCATTATCCACACCGGAACTGAAAACTCGGTCATAACCCCGCCCAGCATCAGGGTTAGGGCGAAGACTCCCATAAACTTCTGGCCATCGTTGCTGCCGTGGCTAAAGGCCATGAAAGCGGCGGAGAGTATCTGAAGCCGGCTAAAGATTCTACGGACGAGGGCTGGCCTGGTGCGTCGAAACAGCCAGTAGAGAGCGGTCATTATCCCGGTACCCAAGAAGAAACCAAGAAAAGTAGAGATACCAAGACCGATAAGCACCTTCTGCCACCCCTCCC
>CAZQXA010000129.1:0-3249 GCA_964597155.1 uncultured Dehalococcoidales bacterium | reverse complement strand
GAACCTCAATGGTTCCCCCGTGGAGCCGCCGGTGAAGTTCAGTATTAGTTCTTTTTTGGGGAAACCTGTTGCCATTATTTTTTCAAAATTGCTTCTTACAAGCTGTTTAGTTAGTATGGGCAGTTTTGGCAGGTCTTCAACACGTTCTATATCATTTGGTTTAAGGGCTTTTGTATCAAGAAGCTGGCGGTAATAAGGGACGTTGTCATAGGCATGCCTTACCAGCTTTCGTAGCCTCTGGTTCTGCAGTTCCAGAATCTTATTCCGTGGCCACCACTGGCTTTTCTCCAGCTCCTTGAGGCACTTCATGGTCTTGGTGCCTCTGGCGAGGTCCAGGACCGGGGCCATGATATTAGTTGCTAGCCAGCTGTACATCGGCAAAATCTACCTGAACTTTTTCTCAAAGTACCCTGAGGCGATGGGGGTGACCAACCAGTAGGGTATAATTCCCTTGCGGTATAGCTCCAGGGCGAAGCTAAAGGCTCTGCCGGTGAAGCTTCTCTTCTCGGCGGCCGCCTTTTCCCTCAGGAACCGCTCCTCGGCTATTCTCTCGGCATATATTCGAGGAGCAACCCCCTCTTTCTTAGCCGCCTCGATTACCCTGATTACCTGCTCGCCGATTTTCTGCTCCAGGAAGCGCCTGATGTAGTCTTCCTTAAGCCCGGTGCGCTTCATAGAACTTCCGAGCACGCCGCCGCAGTTAGCCACGAAGTCAGGAACGGTAATAATCCCTCTTTGAAACAGGATTGTCTCGGCCTCATCAGTGGTTGGAACATTAGCTCCGGGGCTGATTATTCTAGCCCGCACCTGATGGGCGTTGGCCGCATTAATACTGTAAGACTGGGCACAGGGGCAAAATATATCAACTTGCAGTTTCGCCAGTCGGCTCTTATCTATCTTCTCTCCCCCGGCGAACTCGCAAACCACCTGACTGCCCGCCCTCTGATGGAGCTTGGTGAGTTTGCCTACATCCAGCCCCTTTTCGTTATAGATTGCCCCCTTGGCGGTAGAAATAGCCACCACCCTGATACCATTTTCCCAGAACATCTGGCTAGCAGGAATACCGACATTGCCGAAGCCTTCAACAGCTACTGTAGCCCGTTTCAAATCCAGACCAAGGTACTGGGCGGCTCTGGTAGCTGAGGCAAATACGGTAATGCCGGTGTAAAAACCAGATAACTGGTGGGTTAGGCTTCTGGGTGGAACCTTGAGACCGATAGAGGTAAGCATGAAGCTTATATCATCATCAGTAGTTCCCAGGTCGGAACCGGGAGTATAAGTCTTGGTCTGGAGGAAGGGCTTAATTGCCTGGCCAAAGCTCTTCAGCAGTTGGCGCTTCTTGTCTTGAGGCATTTCCGAGTCAGCGGTAATCCCTGCCTTGGCGCCACCAACGGGTAACCCCACAAAGCCATATTTTAGCGTCATCGCCCGGGCCATCTTGGCCAGTAAGTCTGGCGAAAGGTCAGCGGCTATCCTTACTCCACCGAAACAGTGGCCGTTGACCGTGGCATCTATTGCCAGGTATCCCTGGAGCTTGGTCACCTCATCAACGGTTACACTAATTATTGTGCTCAAAGAGCGTCCTCCTCTTCACTGCCTTTATTGCCAGATAGCGGCCGGTCAGGTACTGGCTCCGCTTCCCCTCCAACCGCTCAAGAAGAGCCAGACCGCGCCTGAAGATGTTGTCAAATTTGCCCCGGCCTAGTTTGTGTAGGGAACGCTCCAGCCACCTCACTAACTGGTCGGGGTGAGGATAATGCAGAATGGCCGTGCTTTCTTCTACCTCCAAGCCGATTTCCTCCAGGATGGTTTTAAGCTTATTGCGGTGAAGGGTTTTGCCAATGAAATAGGGGGCTAAGCCGAGTTTCATCCAGAGGCGAAAGAAGATATAGGGAGGGTAGGTCAGGTTGCTTTTATTGTCTATAGTAAGAATAAGGGTGCCGCCAACCCGGAGAACCCGCCCCAGCTCCTTGAGGGCGGTAATAATATCAGTCTCATGAGGGAAGTGGTCTAGAGTGGAGTCAGAGATAATCAGGTCAAAGTACTGGCTCCGGAAAGGGAGATGCTTAACATCGCCGCAGAGAAATTTACCTGTATCCACGCCGTGAGGTACAGCCTGCCTTTTCGCCCCGGCTACTATTTCCCTGGAAACATCTATGGCCACTATGTTGTCTTTGAGGGGGGCTAAATCAAATAAAAACTGCTCCGGGCCAAAGGCTTCGGCAAAAAGGTCGGTCTTGAGCACCCGCTGGCTTTTGGTCATATCAGCCCATCTTGACACCAGCCTGATATAGACCTTTCTCTTGTGCTCAGCCAAGAGCTCGTTAGCATAGCTCTTACCAGACCACCCTCTGGCTACCTTGTCCCAGTGTTCGGCTTCTTTAATTAACATGCTCTGCTCTATATTCTACGGGGGTATTCTCTAAACCGGTAGGTCGGACTTTGAAAAGTATTATATCTTTGGCGGTGAGTCTAAGTCAATCAGGGATAGATAGATTGTCCGCTTGTTGGTTATTGAAGTATAATGGTCTGGCGTAAGCGGAGGTTTTCTAGGATGGCTTTAGCTAATGCTTCGGCCTTATTCAGAAAGTGGCTATGGCTCTGGCGGAATGAGGGCTTGACCACCGCCCTTAAGGCTGGATTTTTATTCTTGAGAGGGTTCTTGTTCCGATATCAGACCTACTATCTCTACCGGATAGTATTGGATAGTAACTTGGATGAAGTTGGACTTAAGCCCAAGATAGACAATTTTACCCTGGAGGTAGTCTCCTCAAATAAGCAAGCCGGTGAGCTAATGGCAAGGGGTTTTGGCTTCGGCTCCTTTGTGATTAGTGGTGACAGGAAGCTGGCCAGGGGAGCAGTGGCTGTCTGTGCCTTTGTCGGGCAAAAGCTGGCCCACATATCCTGGGTGGCGATGACTCAGGCTGCCAAGGATAGTATCGATGACCTTCCCTGCCCCATAGACTTTTCCCAGGAAGCATACCTCGGAGGCGTCTGGACAAATCCAGAGTATAGAAGAAAGGGTCTCATGACGTATGGCGCTTTTAGGAGTTTTCAATTTCTCCGAGAGAAGGGAATAATCACAACAATAGCTGTGGTGGCTAATTGGAATGTGGCTCCTCAAGGGGGGTTTGCCAAATTTGACCCCAATATATACGCCCAGGCCCGCTACCTGAGGGTCTTAGGCTGGAAATCCTGGAGGGAAACACCCTTGCATAGGCTTATCGGCAGGAGGTTTTCTAAGATGGC
>CAZQXA010000128.1:0-3249 GCA_964597155.1 uncultured Dehalococcoidales bacterium | reverse complement strand
CAATGAAGCACTTCATTAAGGCATACGAATCAATAATGCCGGTTGATGGCGACAGAATAGCCGCCACCCCTTCCACATTCGGCTCCAATTTTTTCATCTCCTGTTTTGACAGTATTCTCAGATCCTCCACGCCATTTCCTTGACCTCTTTGCCAGAGCGTTTGTAATTCCCCGGTCTCTTCACCGCTTGTTGCCACTATCAACTTTCCCAGTCTTCTGTGGCCTATGCCGAACCTCTCACCGAGTTCATAGAGCATGCCATTCCCAGCGACACACATCTTCGCCTTCAGCGAACCCTCAGGATAATAGATTCCAGAGTGGATAACCCCGCTATGCCGGCTGCTTGTTTCCAGGCCAAACGTTTCGTTCTTTTCTAGCACGTAGACTTCCTTGTCTTCGCTCGCTACTTGTGCTGCTATTGCTAACCCCACCACGCCAGCCCCGATGATAGTGATATCAGCTTTATACGTCATGCTATAGCGCCTTTCCCAAGTATAACATACTAGTTATGACGGCTGAGGTTTGCTAATCGATCAGGAAGGGGAACTGTTGTACTAGTTTAGTAATGTATTGAACAAGTCGCTATTTTGTGCAATAAATTAAAACAATTCATCATGTCCGCAAGTTCCAGATAGGTCTTCATCTCGGCACTTACTACACCTTCATCAAATCTTTATGGTTTAGCATAGTCAGACGCGTACCCTGAAGGGTAAAAACTGTGTGTTATTGTGACTATGTAAACAAGAGGGGGGCGAAGCCCCCTCTTTTTTATTCCTCCCCCTCTCCTTCCAGGAGAGGGGGATACAGGGGGGTGAGGTGCAGAGAATTGAGTATCGGCAATCATATAAACGAGCAAGCCTCTTTTCGTTTATATAAGGGGCTGTTATAATGACAAAGTCTAGGTAATTGAAATGGCTATTAAACCGCCGGCCATGACCTTAAAAGCCATCGGCATCGTCAGCAATGAAATCAAGCAGCCAGTAAGGCATGGCTGGAGCCAGGTCATTTCCGAAATCATAATTGATAGCGCCTTAACCGAAGCCCTGGAAGGGCTGGAGGAATTCTCCCACCTCATTGTTCTCTACTGGCTGCACCAGCTCCCGAAGAAGCAGCTCTCGCTGAAGGTTCACCCCATGGGTAGGCCGGAGCTGCCGCTGGTGGGCCGCTTTGCCACCCGCTCCCCGAGCCGCCCCAATCCGGTGGGGCAGGCTACAGTCAGGTTGCTGGGGCGGCGGGGTAACATCCTTAAGGTTAAGGGCCTTGATGCCATTGATGGCACCCCGGTGATTGATATAAAGCCATACCTACCGGGATACGATTCCGCCTCCGACGCCAAAGCGCCTCCATGGACAACCGAGCATTAAGCCAAGCCTTAATTGATATCTATCGCCGCCTTTTTGCCCGCTTTGGGCCCCAGCACTGGTGGCCGGCAGAGGAGCCTTTTGAGGTAATCGTCGGCGCCATACTCACCCAGTCAGCCGCCTGGAGCAATGTGGAGAAGGCAATCGCCAATCTGAGGGCAGCCGGGGCGCTGTCGCCAGGGGCGCTGCGTCGTCTTCCCCCATCTCGGCTGGCCAAGCTGGTTCACCCCTGCGGCTACTATAATGCCAAGGCGTTGAAGCTCAAGTCCTTCGCCTTCTGGCTGGGTAATCACTACGCTGACGACCTGGATTGCTTTTTTGCCAATAGTATTGATGACCTGCGCCGCGAGCTGCTTTCCATCCACGGTATCGGGCAGGAGACCGCCGATTCTATAATACTCTACGCCGCAGCTAAGCCCGTCTTTGTCATTGATGCCTATACCCGCCGTATTTGGAGCCGCCTTGGCTTAGCCCCGCAAAAGGATAGCTACGGTGCCTATCAGGCGTTTTTCACCGAGCACCTGCCCTCTGATGCCAGGCTGTTTAATGAATACCATGCCCTGCTGGTCTGCCAGGGCAAGAACATCTGCCGCCGCCGTCCTCTTTGTCCGCAGTGCTGTCTCAACGATATCTGCCAGTTGGCGGCGACGAATCCGTCCCCGTAACTTTTTCCCCCACCCCTCGGTTACTTTAGGTCTTTTTTCCCACCCCTCGGTTACTTTAGGTCTTTTTTCCCACCCAACCCGCCCAATAGGGGTTTTTGCCTCTCTTTGACTCTCCATCCCCCCCTTTTAACACATGTTTTATTTCCCGCCCGCCCACCCTCAAAGGCTTTGCCTCTTACTTCTGCTTTATCGGGGTGTTTAAGAGGGGCGCTAGCCCCTCTTTTAAAAAATCTTCCCCTTCCCCTTGTTAAGGGGAAGGGGATAAAGGGGATAGGGTTAATAAATAATCTTGACGGCGGGGTGGGTGTTGGTTAAGATTGGGAGGTGGGGAAAATCATGCCCTATTCCACAGTTATTTACACCAAGAAAGACCATATCGCCTCCATAACCCTTAACCGCCCTGAAACTGGTAACCGCATCAACCTAAAGCTAGCCCAGGAGCTGGAAGAAGTTTGCCGCCAGATAAATCAGGACGAGGCTATTTATGTCGTTATCCTTAGCGGTGCCGGCAACAAAGCCTTCTGTAGTGGTAGCGAGCTTGAATCCGGCACTAGGTATAGTGTTGCCGCTGCCATCGCCGGCATAGAAAAGCCGGTTATTGCCGCCATAAACGGGGATGCCCTGGGGCAGGGGCTGGAGCTAGCTTTGAGCTGCGATATCAGGCTGGCTTCAGATAAAGCAAAATTTGGCTTTCCTGAAGTTTCTCAAGGGGTAATTCCCTCTGACGGCGGCACTCAGCGGCTGCCGCGCCTTGTGGGCAAGGCTAAAGCCCTGGAGCTAGTCCTGACCGCGGAAACTATAGACGCCGAGGAGGCATTTGAGATAGGGCTGGTGAGCAAGGTGGTCGGTGGGGCAGAGCTGGCTGGCGAGGCTGATGCCTTAGCTGAGACTATAGCCGGTAAGGGTCCTGTTGCCCTGCGCTTTATCAAGGAGGCGGTAAACAAGGGGCTGGACTTGACCCTGGAGCAGGGGCTTCGCCTTGAGGCTGACCTTTATTTCCTGCTCCACACCACCGCTGATAGAACCGAGGGTATTACCGCCTTCCTGGAGAAGAGAAAGCCGAGGTTCAAGGGGCGATAGCCCCTTTTTAGGGTGCGTTGTGCTTCCCACCCTCCCACCCTATAGAAGTGATACTTCTATCAATTTCTTCTTGGGGGTGGGGGTGTAGAGTCTTAAAGAGGTGAAACCTCTTTGGGCGGGTGGGTATGGGAATTAAAACACAGG
>CAZQXA010000127.1:0-3276 GCA_964597155.1 uncultured Dehalococcoidales bacterium | reverse complement strand
CCTTAGTCGGGCTATGGAGCGCACCCCCTTCACCGATTGGTCGGAGGTCAAAAGCAGATCATCAACGTGTTGGGTGGTCCTCCGCGAAAGGTGCTCCATCCCGGCCTCATTATCCATAACCATATAGGGATAGTTCCCGGAAAGAGTATCAGCGAACTTCCTTAAGATAAGGTTGGGATAGCAGTAGCAATCTGGGCCCTCCCCCCGTCCCATGGTCACCAGGTCAATATCCTTACCTTCTACTATAACCTCGTTCAGTCTATACTCCAGGTAGGCTTCCTTGGTCATGCCGGCAGGGATGTTTATCTTTTCTTCGTTAAAAGAGGCAATTATTGAGCCCACCGTCTGTTTTATGTCAAGTCCCAGACTCTCCCCCAGGTTGGCGTTGGGGTCGGCATCAATAGCCAGAATCGGGCCGGCCCCTTTCTTCATTAGGTAGCGGATAACCAGACTGGCCACCGAAGTCTTGCCGCTACCGCCTTTTCCAGCTACCGCAATATTAAAGCTCAAATAGCTATCCTCCGCTTAGAATAAGCCGGAAACCCTACCCGTATTAACGTCAACATCCACCTTTCTAAAGGCCGGGCTGGAACTGGTCCCCGGCATCAGGGTGATGGTGCCGGCGCAGGGACAGAGGAACTTGGCTCCGGAGTAGATAAGCACATCGCGGATGGGCAGAGTCCAGCCCTTGGGCACGCCCTTTATCGCCGGGTCGTGGGTGAGAGAAAGGTGAGTCTTCACCATCATGGTGGCGTACTCATCGTATTTGGCGTCAGTCTCCAGCATCTTGGCTTTCGCCTCAGCATCTGCCGTCCAGGCCACGCCGGCAGCGCCATATACCTCTTTGGCAATAATATTCACCCGCTCGCGCAGCTTCATCTCCATGGGATAGAGGAACTTGAACTCGTTCTCTTCCTCACAGGCTTCCTTGACGACATCGGCTAGCTCCAGGGCGCCGTCGCCGCCGTCAGCCCAGTGCGTGGCTACGGCACAGCGGGCTCCGGCAGCCTCAGCCGCCTTCCTGACCATGGCTATTTCCGCTTTGGTATCGGTGTGGAAGCAGTTAATGCATACCACCGGATTGATGCCGGACTTACGGATAACACCGATAAGGTGCAGCATATTGGGCAGGCCCTTCTCCAAAAGCCCCAGGTCCTCTTTGGTATAGGACTCAGGCAGGGGTATACCAGCTACCACCTTGGGCCCACCGCCGTGCATCTTCAGTGCCCGGATGGTAGTGGTCAGCACTGAGACATGGGGTTTAAGGCCGCTATAGCGGCACTTGACATTCCAGAACTTTTCAAAGCCAATATCAGCGGCAAATCCGCTCTCGGTGACATGGTAATCGAACATCTTAAGCCCGATGCGGTCGGCAATTATTGAAGACTGCCCGACGGCGATATTGGCGAAGGGACCAGCATGCACCATGCAGGGCTGGTATTCGGCGGTGCACATCAGGGTAGGATTGATGGTATTGCGCATCCAGGCGGTCATGGCACCACCCACCTCAAGGTCACCGGTGGTAACGGAGTTCCCCTTCTTATCAAAGGCAACGGTAATATTGTCCATTCTCTCTCTTAAGTCGGCCAGGTCGCGGACAATGGAAAGCATAGCCATCAGCTCCGAGCTTACGGCAATACCAAACTTGGACTGCATCAGGAAGCCGTCCATACGGCCGCCAAGGCCGATGACAATATTGCGCAGGCTCTGAGCACAGAAGTCCATGATCCAACCCATCTCCACCCGGGTGGGGTCAACATCCAGGCGGCGCATACCGGTAAGCCGCTTCAGTTGCTCATCATCGTAATTGCGCTCATGCTGCATCCGGGCGGTAAGGGCTACCATAGCCAGGTTGTGGGCATTCATAATGTCGTTGATGTCGCCGGTAAGCCCCATGGAAAACTCGGTCATGGGGATGAGCAGGGCGTTGCCGCCGCCCGCCGCCGTGCCCTTGATGTTCATCGTCGGGCCACCCGAAGGTTGGCGTATACAGCCACCGACATTCAGACCGCGCTTACCCATACCCTCCAGGATACCCATTGCCGTCGTGCTCTTCCCCTCCCCCAGTGGCGTGGGCGTTATTGCCGTTACCTCAATGTACTTGCCGTCTGGCTTGTCCTTTAGGCGTTTGATAATCTTCATGAAGTCGAGCCGGCATAGCCTGCCGAAGGGGATAATCTCGTCTTTCTCCAGATTCAGCCTCTCCCGCCACTGGCCGGGGGTGGGCATGTTTGCCTCAGCCGCCTCCGAAATCTGCCAGTCCTTCATTTTTACTGCATCGTAGGCCACAGAAACCTCCTAATTTTTATTCCTTTTTTATTTTTTCCGGTGCCTTAACCTTAGCTAACAGGGCCTGATAGATATTTCTTGCCTCTCTGGTAATCTTGGGGCTGGAGTCAAGGAGAGGGAGGCCAGCGAGGTCAGCTTCAATGAGGGCTTGGTCGTAGGGGATAAAACCGAGGAATTCAAAACCTGGTAGGCTAGAAACCAGGAATTCCCTGTCAGCCTGGCTCCGGATTTTGTTACCGACTATAGCAATATTATTTATGCCAATCTCTTTGGCTAATCTTTCGATTATAAAAGCGGTTTCAATGCTTCGTCTGCCTGGCTCGACAACTATAATCAAGCTATCTACTGCCTTAGCTGTTGCCCTTCCCAGGTGCTCAACACCAGCTTCCATATCCAGGATAACTACTTCATCTCTCCCCAGCAGCAGATGGCTGGTCAAGGCTTGCAGGAGGGCGTTCTCCGGGCAGTAGCAACCAGTGCCGCCCTTTTTGATGCGCCCCATCACCATTAATCTAATACCATTATATTTGAGGGAATACTTCTCGGGCAGGTCGTCCACCTTAGGGTTCAGCTTGAAAAAGCTCGAAGCCTTACCGACTGGTGCGCCGGTACGTTCCTCAATAAGAGCGCTCATCTCGGATATGGGGGTTATTCTCTCAGGGTGAGGGAAACCAAGGGTAGCGGCTAGGTTAGAATCAGGGTCAGCGTCTATGGCTAAAATAGAGTAACCAGCCTCAGCGAAAGTTCGGGAAAGGAGGGAGGTAAGTAAAGTCTTCCCCACTCCTCCCTTGCCGCTAATAGCAATCTTCATCGTAGCCTTGTTTTTGCCACAATAAAGCTGAGACCTTAGGGGAAAGTTCTCAGCTCCAAACAGTGTTAATACCTAATAACGCCCAACATATAGTCTATCTTACCACGCATAAGAAGTCAAGCAATTTGTCGCCTGAAACGTGTGATTTGACTTAGGTTAATCTACCCAGTTTCCCG
>CAZQXA010000126.1:0-3296 GCA_964597155.1 uncultured Dehalococcoidales bacterium | reverse complement strand
ATATTGAGGTCGTCCACGACCGGGGGGCGGTGGAGATTCAGCGGGGCTGCACCCGCGGTTGCCGTTTCTGCCAGGCAGGGGTCATCTACCGCCCGCTCCGCCAGCGCCCCCAGGCGGAGATTATAGAGGCGGTGGGGGAGATAATAGCCAACTGCGGCTATGACGAGGTCTCCCTGGTGTCTTTGAGCACCAGCGACTACCCCAAGATTGAGGAACTGGTGTCTAGCCTAGTGCGCAATTACAAAAACCTGGCACTATCGCTGCCCAGCCTGCGTATTGGCAGCTTCTCGGTAAAGCTAATGGAGTCCCTCCCCAGCCAGCGCAAGACCGGGCTTACCTTCGCCCCGGAGGCGGGGAGCCAAAGGCTGCGCCGAATCATCAACAAGGGCGCCACCGAGGATGAAATCCTGGAAACGGCGGCGGTTGCCCTCGCCCGGGGCTGGAGGAGTCTCAAGCTATACTTTATGCTCGGCCTGCCCACCGAGACCATGGAGGATATCGAGGAAATCATCCAGCTGGTAGCCAAAATCCGCGCCGCCGGCCGAGGGACTAAAGGCGGGATGCCCCAGGTAAGAATCAGCCTTTCGACCTTCATCCCCAAGCCCCACACCCCGTTTCAATGGGTAGCCCAGGAAAGCGCCCATAATTTAAGCGCCAGGCACGAGCTGCTCAAGGCGGGGCTACGCGGCAAGGGGAGCCGTATATCCTGGCAGGACCCCGAGGTCAGCCTGCTGGAGGCGGCGCTATCGCGGGGCGATAGAAGGTTGGGCCAGGTGATATATCAAGCCTGGAGGTCGGGGGCAACCTTTGATGCCTGGGACGAACGCTTTAACTATCAAAACTGGCTCGACGCCTTCCAAAAAAACGGGCTGGAACCCGGCTTCTATGCCCACCGGGAGCGTTCTTTAGATGAGTTCCTGCCCTGGGCCCATATTGACCCCGGGGTGAGTTCCGCTTTCCTCAAAAAGGAATACCAGCGCGCCCTGAAGGCTCAAGAAACCCCTGACTGCCACTATAACCCCTGTAATGCCTGCGGGCTGGAAAGTTTAAGCGCCGACTGCCGGCAAAAGCTAGGCGCTTGAGCCGCCATCGACGACGATGGTATGGCCGGTGATATAGGCGGCGGCATCGGAAGCCAGAAACAGCACCGAGCCAACGATATCCGCTGGCTCAGCCAGCCGACCCAGCGGTATCCCCGACTCAATCTGCTTCAATGTCTTGGGGTCAGCCCAAAGCGGCTGGCTGAACTTGGTCTTGACCATAGAAGGGGCGACGGCATTAACCCGTATATTATACTGGGCTAACTCCAGGGCTAGAATTCTGGTGAGCATAACCACCCCCGCCTTGGCGATGCAGTAGGCGCCCATCTCGGGAGCAGAATACATCGCCGCCGTGGAGGCAATATTGATGATATTGCCCCGCTTTTGTTCCACCATCACCCTGCCCACCGCCTGGGAGCAGAGGTAATAGCCCTTAAGGTCGGTATCAATAACCTTGTCCCAGCCTTCTTCGTTAAGTTCAAGCAGGGGCGCCCTGATGTTCATGGCGGCATTATTGACCAGAATGTCAACGGCGCCGAAATCACTGGCTACCCTCTGCGCCAGACTATCAACATCAACCTTCTGGGTAATATCAGCCTTGACCGCCAGGGAGCGCCGTCCCATTTTCTTAATTTCCTCAGCCACGGCCTCAAGCTCGCCGTCATCAATAACCCGGTCGCAGAGGGCGATATCAGCTCCGGCTTGGGCTAGGGCTAGGGCAATAGCCCTGCCGATTCCCCGCCTCCCGCCGGTGACGATGGCTACCTTCCCCGGTAAAGAGAAAGCGCTCACTTTTTAGTCTCCTTATCAAAACAGGCAATAGCCACTACCCGGTCACCGGCATCGAGCTTCATCAGCTTTACCCCCTGGGTGCTCCGGCCCTGGATGGAAATGCCCATCTTGGGGTCTTTTTCCTTAACCGGCGTCTGGATGACAATGCCCTCAGCCGAGATAATCATCACCTGCTGGGAAAGCGAGACTACGGTAGCAGCGGCAACTTTGCCCGTTTTTTCAACAATCTTAAATGTCCTCACCCCGCCGCCAGCCCGATGCTGGCGGGGATAGTCATCCACCGGGGTAAGCTTGCCGAAGCCGCCGCTAGTAACGGTCAGGACATAGCCTTTAGGTCGGATAATATCCAT
This sequence comes from uncultured Dehalococcoidales bacterium, assembly GCA_964597155.1. GTDB lineage: Bacteria > Chloroflexota > Dehalococcoidia > Dehalococcoidales > BS750m-G39 > DUEC01. The sequence goes on along the minus strand of CAZQXA010000126.1, from coordinate 1,114 downwards.
GCTCACCACCTGGTCGTCAGCCTCGAGGCGGATACCGCGCACCCCGCCGCTGGTCCTGGAGGCAGCCCTCAAATCGGCGACGGCAAACCTGATAGCCTGCCCACCCTCGGTGATTAAGAGGGCATCGTCCTTGTCGCTGGCGAGGCAGGCAGCCACCAGCTCGTCTTTGGGCTCCAGGTCCATGGCGATAAGCCCGCTGGAGCGCACGGCGGCAAAATTATCGGCTGTCGTCTTTTTTACCTCCCCGCGGCGGGTAGCCATCAATAGATAGGAAGCGGGCTTAAAATCAGCCAGGGCTACCATAGCCGTCAGCCACTCATTATCGGCAATGGAGAAGAGGTTAATCACCGCCGTCCCCTTAGCCAGCCGGGAGGTCTCGGCGGGGATTTCATAGCACTTAAGGTAGAAGACCCGCCCCCGGTTGGTGAAGAATAGCAGGTGGTCATGGGTATCAGCCACCACCAGCAGCCTTATGGCATCAGCCTCTCTGGTCACCATGCCGATGATGCCCCGCCCCCCACGGTGCTGGGGGCGATAGCTTTTCGCCGCTACCCGTTTAACAAAACCCCGCTTGCTCAAGGTTACCACCACACTTTGGTGGGGGACAAGGTCCTCCTCGCGAAATTCGGTAACCTCTTCCCCGCTTATCTCGGTCCTTCGCGGGTCGCCGTACTGGGACTTCAAGCCACTCACTTCCTCCTTTATTAAGAGGAGTATTCTCTTGGGGTTAGCCAGCAGGTCTTCCAGATAGGCAATTGTCTTTACCAACTGGGCATGCTCATCGGCTATCTTGCGCCGCTCCAGGTTAGCCAGGCGCCTGAGCTGCATATCGAGGATAGCCTGCGCCTGAGCCTGGGATAAGCCAAAGCCGCTCATAAGCTCACGGCGGGCGACCTCAGCCGTGGACGATTTTTTGATGATAGCAATCACCCTGGTAATATGTTCCAGGGCAATCTTAAGCCCCTCCAGGATATGAGCCCTTTCCTGAGCTTGTTTTAGCTCGAATTTAGAGCGGCGGGTGATAACCTGGTGGCGGAAATCTATGAAATACTGAAGGGTTTCCTTAAGGCTGATTACCCGGGGCTGACCATCAACCAGAGCCAGCATATTAACG
>CAZQXA010000125.1:0-3315 GCA_964597155.1 uncultured Dehalococcoidales bacterium | reverse complement strand
GAGACCAAGCATGACTTTTAGGCCAAGGTAACCGACGCTGCACTGGCCACAGCTTAATTTCTGCACTTCCTTCAGGTAGCGGTGAGCCATATCCACGATATCAACCTTGTCATCAGCCACCACCAACCCATTCCAGGACATAAAGGCCCTTACCCGGTGTCCGTTATACTTAAGAGGCAGCTCAATGTCTATACTGGCATACTCACTAGGGCGAAGACCCCTATTGTCTATAACCTTACCTGCCCAACTGCTGAAAATTACCCTGCTCATTTAGCTACCTTTGCCTTAAGTCCCTGGTACTTCAAAAGGACCTTAGCCTGGATTTCTTCCAAAATACTTGGAGGCAGGTGCCTGAATCTGCCCTGCAGCTTCATGTAGTCGGTAACTGGCCTTAGCCTGGGGAAATCAAAGTTTAACCGGTACTGGCCATTTTCAATTTCATATAAGGGGAATATGCCGGTCTCTACTGCCAGGCGCCCTATCCTGACGGATAAATCGGTGGCACACCTCCAGCCTGTGGGGCAAGGAGATAGTATATGGACATAAGCGGGACCTGGGGTCGCTGCCCCCTTCTCCACCTTAGCTATCAGGTCAAAGGGGTAGCTGGGGCAGGCGGTAGCCACATAGGGGATATCATGGGCAGCGGCAATAGCTGGCATATCCTTTTTCCAGGTAAATTGCCCGATGCTCATCTTACCGGCTGGTGAAGTGGTCGTAGAAGCGCCAAAGGGGGTAGCCGAAGACCTCTGAACGCCGGTGTTCATATAGGCTTCATTGTCAAAGCAGAGGTAGAGGAAGTTGTGCCCCCTCTCCATGGCTCCGGATAATGCCTGGAGACCAATATCACTGGTGCCGCCATCTCCAGCCATGGCGACTACTTTAATCTCCTGTTGGGCTATTCTGCCCTTCTTCATCAGCATTTTAAGCGCCGATTCTATGCCCGAAGCCACCGCCGCCGTATTCTCAAACAGGGTGTGAATCCAGGGGACGCGCCATGAGGTATAGGGGAGCTGCGAGGAAACTATCTCCATACAGCCGGTGGCATTAGCCACGATGACATTCTGCCCCAGTGCCTTGCAGGCCAGCCTCACCGCTAGCGCCTCGCCGCAGCCGATGCAAGCTCGATGACCGGGGGCAAAGTTTTCCTTCTTGGTTACCAGTTTAGGGACGTAGACAGCATACTTTTCCATTACTCTCTCACCCCGAAGATTTCAAACTCGTTCTTGCTGCCCTTCTCTGAGATTTCTATGCCTCTATTAATTATCTCCTCAAATCCAGCCGGCGTAATATCCCTGCCCCCCAGTCCGGCAACAAAGCTCACGACCTTGGGCTTCTGCTTCTCACCGTACAGGGCTGACCTGACCTCGGAGCAGACGGGACCTCCGGGGCCGCCAAAGGAAAGCGCCCTATCCAAAACGATGAGGACATCGGCACCAGAGACCGCCTGGCGAAACTCCTCAAAGGGGAAGGGGCGCCATAAGCGAATCCTCACCAGCCCTATCTCTTTGCCCTCTCCCTTCATCTTGTCTATAGCCGTCATTGCCGTCTCACTAAAGCTGCCCATGGTCAACAAAAGTGTTTTGGCGCCTTCGGTGTGGTAGCTTTCTACCGGCGAGTAATGCCGCTGGAAGGTCTTGCCAAAGTCAGCCCAGCACTGGAGGATTACCTCTTTAGACGCCTTTAGGTTTACCTCCTGCGCCCACTTTGCCTCGGAGTAGATAACCGGTGGGCCAAAAGCCCCCATAGTTACCGGTTTATCCGGGTGCAGAGGCATGGGGTACTGATAGACAGGCAGAAATTTATCCACCTGGCTCTGCTCCGGGAAAAGCACCGATTCAATCACGTGCGATAGATAGAAACCATCGAGGTGAACCATAACCGGCAGTAAAACCCGGGGGTCTTCGCCGATGCGGAAGGCACAGAGGACATTATCTACCGCCTCCTGCCCATTTTCGACAAATATTTGAATCCAGCCGGTATCACGGACCGCCATGACATCGGAGTGGTCACCCCAGACGCTTAAGGGAGATGACAATGCCCGGTTAGCCACCGCCATAACTATCGGCAGCTGCATCGCCGAGGCAACATAAAGCACCTCATGCATCAGCTCCAGCCCCTGACCGGCGGTGGCGGTGAATGTCCGAGCCCCGGCGGCTGATGCCCCAAGGCAGGCGCTCATGGCTGAGTGTTCCGATTCAACGGGGATGTAGGCAGCATCCAGCTCGCCTTCGGCTACCAGCTCCGCCAGGTGCTCCACAATATGGGTCTGGGGAGTAATGGGGTAGGCAGCCACCACATCGGTATTAGCCAGTTTGGCGGCTTCAGCAATTGCCAGCGAAACCTCAATACCTACCCTTTTGGCCATCACTCTTCCTCCGGGATCATGGTGATGGCTCCAGGCCAGCACTCGCGGGCGCAGATGCCACACCCCTTGCAATAGAATAGATTGGCTTCAAAATAGCCTTCATCGTTTGGCTCAATGCAGCCCTCGGGGCAGAAAAGGTAGCAAAGGCCACACTTTATGCACTTGTTGCTATCCAGGATCGGTTTTTGCGACCTCCAGGTGCCAGTCTGGTACTGGCTGGCACTGCCCGGCTCGGCCACTATGGAGCCGATTTCCAGGTCTCTCCAGGTGAATTCACTCTCTGGCTTGGCCAATGGTTTACTCCTTCACCTCGGTATTATCATAGGCTCTTTTCATGGCGTTGATATTTCTTTCCGCCAGGCGGCCAAAGCGGCGGTTTAAGGGCTCAACCACCGATTCCAGCTCAACCACGCCGCTGGCTTTAACCAGGGCTCCAACCATGGTGGTATTGGTAATTGGCACGCCTAAAATCTCCCTGGCGATAGCGGTGGCATCAACCTTAGCCAGCCGGCATTTAACCTTCAAAGCCGCGCCAACATCCTGAAACGACTTTTTGGTATTGATTATTACCATACCGTTTTCCTTTAAGCCCGAGGCGACGTTGACAATGCTGAGCAGGCCGGGGTCAAGCACCACCACTATATCCGGTTTGGCTATCTCCGCCCTTATCCGGATAGGTTCCTGGCTATCTATCCTGACAAAAGCCAGTACCGGTGCCCCCCTCCTCTCGGGACCAAAGCTGGGGAAGGCTTGGGCGTGCTTACCCTCGCTTATTGCCGCCTGTGCCACCAGCTCGGCAGAGGTAACGGCACCCTGCCCGCCACGGCCATGCCATCTAATCTCAATGAGTTGGCTTTTGCCTGTCACTTTATGTCACCTGGCTAATACAGAAAGTGCCCCTGGAGCGACTTGAACGCTCGCACCCAGCTCCGGGGGCTGGTGCTCTATCC
>CAZQXA010000124.1:0-3369 GCA_964597155.1 uncultured Dehalococcoidales bacterium | reverse complement strand
AATCCAGGCCAGCTCAGCATGGGCGCTGATGTGGGACTGTATGAAAAGTATAGAGCGCTTGGGGTCAATGCCGGCGGCCAGGAGCAGGCCGGTAACCTCTCTGATTCTGGACTTCAGAGCTTCGGGGTCCTGCTGAATGGTGATGGCATGGAGGTCGACGATGCAGAAGACATTATCATAGTTTTCCTGGCTGGCTACCCAATACTTGATAGCTCCCAGGTAATTGCCGATCATGAGAGAGCCCGTCGGTTGAATGCCGGAAAAAACGCGCTTTTTCATCTACCCTCCTCTAAAAGCCAAGTTTAGCATAAAGAGGAAGAGCAGGACAAGACTGTTTATCACCCTCACCCCCTTTATCCCCCTCTCCCTTGAAGGGAGAGGGGGAGGATTTTCTACAGAAGAGGGGCTAACGCCCCTCTTAAACACCCCTTGAAACAGAGGGGTGGGGTTAAAGAGATGAAAAGGGGCAAAACCTTTTTGGGCGGGTGGGTATGGGAAGCAAAACACTCGGAAACAGAGGGGAGGGGCAAGAAAGTTTTAGAGGCGGAGCCCATGAGGGCGGGCTGGGTGGGAAGATAAACAATGATTAAAAATGGGGGGGGGGGAACTTTTAAAAGCGGGGTGGCGGGCTTATAATAAGAGCGGATTTTTAAGGGGGTAAAAATGATTAAAAGCCTGGGGAATAAAAAGCCCAAAATCGCCTCAACCGCCTTTGTCAGCGAAGCCGCCTATGTTATCGGGGAGGTGGAAATCGGTGAGCACTCAAGCGTCTGGCCGGGGGCGGTAATCAGGGCCGACTTCGGCAGCATAAAAATCGGCAAAAATACGGCCATAGAAGATAACTGTGTTCTCCACTCGGGGACGCTTTCCGACCCCAGCTACCGGGAAAAGATGACCATCGGGGACAATGTGCACATCGGCCACGGCGCGGTGCTTAACTGCCGAAAAATCGGAAGTAACGTGCTGGTTGGCATGAACGCCACCATCCTGCACGACACCGAAATCGGGAACTCCTGCATAATCGCCGCCGGCTGCCTGGTCAAGCAGGAGAGCAAAATAGCCGATGGCTCCTTCGTGGCTGGAGTCCCCGGGGAAATCAAGGGCAAGGCATCAGCCGAGCAGCTATGGTGGGTGGAGCAGGCGCCCAAAATCTATGCCGAGCTAACCAAGCAGTACAAGGAGCAGGGGCTTTAAGTTCTAGCGGCTTTACATCTCATCCGGGGCAGTCATCCCCATAAGGTGGAGAGTCCTGGCCAGAACAATCTTGGCGGCTTCAACCAGCCTGAGGCGGGCCCGGCTCAACGCCTCATCATCGGAGACGACGCGGCACTTCATATAAAAGCTGTGAAATATGGTAGCCAGGTCCTGAGCGTAATAGGCGAGGTGGTGGGGTTCCAGGGTCTGAGCGACCGCCTCAACCATCTCAGGTAAAAGCAGCATCTGGCGGATTAAAGCCAGCTCAGGCTCGGCGGTAAGCAGGGAAACATCGCCGCCAGCGCTGCTAATCCCCCTCTCTTTAGCCAGGCGAAGGATGCTGGCAATGCGGGCGTGAGCGTACTGGATATAGTAGACCGGGTTATCGGCGGACTGCTTTTTGGCTAGCTCCAGGTCAAAGTCCATCTGGCTATCGGCGGTGCGAGAGGCAAAGAAATAGCGGCAGGCATCAACCCCCACCTCATCCACCACCTCACGGAGGGTAATAATATCACCGCTGCGCTTGGAAACCTTGACCAGCTCGTCGCCGCGGCGCAGGGTAACCATCTGGGAGATTATCACCTTCAGGCGCTCTGGGGCGATACCCAGAGCACTAACCACCGCCTTCATGCGCGAAATATGCCCTTGATGGTCAGCCCCCCAGATATTAATCACCTTATCAAACTTGCGTTCCAGGAACTTGTTATAGTGATAGGCAATATCCGAGGCGAAATAGGTGGGAGAACCATCGCTGCGCACCACCACATTGTCCTTATCATCACCCAGGGCGGTGGAGACAAACCAGGTAGCCCCTTCTCTCTGCAGGATATAGCCGCCTTCCTGCAGCAAAGTCATTGCCTTCCGGTACTGCCCTTTATCAAAAAGGCTCTGCTCACTGAACCAGACATCAAAACTCACCCCCAACCGCTCCAGCTCATCCTTAATAAGCTCTATCATTTTAGCCAGACCTATCTTGCCCAGCTTAGAAAGCACTTTTTCGGGGGCGAGGGAGAGAAAACGGCTCTTCTCCTCGGCGATAATCTCCTTAGCCAGGTTAACCATATAGTTGCCGAAGTAGCCATCGGAGGGCATCTCGGCATCGGTGCCCAGACACTGCTGATAGCGGGCGTAGAGGGAGCGATAGAAGGCGTCTACCTGGCTGCCGGCGTCGTTAATATAATATTCCTTCTCCACCTTATAGCCGGCAGCGACGAGGACATTGGCCAGGGTGCTGCCCAGAATAGCCCCACGGCCATGCCCCACATGGAGCGGCCCGGTGGGATTGACGCTGACAAATTCCAGTTGCACCCGGCTGCCATGACCCAAGTCAATATTGCCGTAGGCATCGCCGGTGGACAGGACTAGAGCCACCTGGCTAGTCAGCCAGTCGTTGCTGAGGGTGAAATTAATGAACCCCGGCGGCGCCACGGTGATGGCTCCAATCTCGGGGTTGGGGGCGATAAGCCCGGCTATATCTTGAGCAATTTCTAGGGGGTTAGTCCCGGTGGCCCGGGCTAATTTCAGTGCGATGCTGGAGGCATAGTCGCCGTGCTCCAGGTTCTGAGGGTGTTCCAGCGTAATCTCAGGTATGGCCACCGAGGGCAGCTTGCCCGACTCCCGGGCTTTACCCGCTGCCTGCGTCAGCAGCTCGATAATCCTCTGCTTAATCATCTATGCCTAGATTATAGCACGTTACCCGCATGACGTTAAGCAATCTTGGGCTTTACTTTAACAGAAGTGGCTGGCTAGGGCTATTAACTTTATTTGGTTACTTTTACCTTCACCGCCCGAGGCCCTTTGGCCCCGCTTTCCACGTCGAACTCCACACTGGCGCCCTCTTCCATGGTATCAAAATCAGCTTCAACTAAATCGGAGCGGTGGAAGAAGACCTCCTTGTCGTCTTCGGCAGTGATGAAACCGAAGCCTCTGTCCCGGATGAGTTTTTTTACCTTTCCTTTCAAGTCCTTTCCCTCCTTATTTTAAAGACAAAAGTCGCCAGGCTCTATGAGCTTTTTGCTTAATCTATGCCCAGATTATAGCACAAATTTAACTTTGGGCAAATCTATGCACTCTAGGGAGAGCTTTATCAAGAAAGGAGGCGAAACTCAGACTAAATAGCACAGAAGATTTTACAGAAGAACAATCGCTTGAGAGAGCCAAGAATTATTTAAATAA
>CAZQXA010000123.1:0-3412 GCA_964597155.1 uncultured Dehalococcoidales bacterium | reverse complement strand
TACTGGTTCGCCTACAACTCAAATAAAAGAGGTATCACCCTCAATATTGAAGCCAACAAAGGCAAAGAAATACTGAAAGAGCTAGTCAAGACGGCAGACTTCGTAATTGAGTCATTCCCCCCTGGATTTCTAGACAGCCTGGGATTGGGCTATTCCCGGCTCAACAGTATTAAGAAGGGGATAATCCTGACCTCAATTACGCCGTTTGGCCAAGCTGGACCCTATAGGGACTACCAGGCCTCAGATATCGTGATTATGGGTATGGCCGGAATTCTATACCAGAGCGGCGACCCCGACCGTCCGCCGGTGCAGATAAGCCTGCCGCAGGCCTGCCTTCACGCTGGAGCCGACGGCGCCGTGGGGACGCTGATTGCCTATTACCACCGGGAAATGAGCGGGGAAGGGCAGCAGGTGGATATATCAATGCAACAGAGCGCTGCCTGGTTCCTGGCCAATGCCATACCGCTCTGGGAGCTAGGTGGGGTGGCCTTAAAACGGGCGGGGGCTTTTCGCTGGACGGTCAACTCCACACAGCGGCAGGTCTGGCAGTGCCAAGACGGCTATGTCTTCTTCTTCATGGTAGGTGGCATGGCCGGGGCCAAGACTTTTCACGAGCTGGTGAGCTGGATGGAGGGCGAAGGCATGGCTAACGAATACCTGCTCTCAGTTGACTGGGAGAACCTGGACATGTTCAAGGTCAGCCAGGATGTAGTCGACCAGATTTCCCAGCCGATAGAGAAGTTCTTCCTGGCGCACACCAAAAGGGAAATTGCCCGGGGGGCAACCCAAAGAAGTATATCAATCTGCCCCCTATCCAGCATGGCCGACCTGTTGCGTGACGGCCAGCTTGAATCCCGAAACTTCTGGATAGAAATAGAGCACCCCGAATTAAATAGCAAAATCACCTATCCCAAAGAATTTGCCAAGTCCTCAGAGAAAGCCTGCGCCACCCGATTCAGGGCGCCACTCATTGGCGAACACAACGGGGAAATCTATAGCGAGATAGGGCTCTCCAAACAAGAGCTGGTTGCCTTAAAACAGGCTGGGATTATCTAGAGGGGGTAAGAGCACGGGAAATGGAGGCTAGAAACGGCGTATTCAGCGGCATAAAAATAGCCGGTTTCGGCTGGGCTGTGGTTGGCCCACTAACCATGAAATACTTCGCCGACTATGGTGCCACCGTGATTCGCGTGGAGACCAGTAAGCGCCCATGTACCTTGAGAATATCAGCCCCCTATAAGGATGACAAGCCCGGCTTGGACCGCAGCGGCTACTTCAATCATTTCAGCGCCAATATGTTCAGCCTGGCGCTTAACATGGAGCACCCTCAAGCCCTGGAGGTGGCCAGAAGGCTGGTGGCCGCCTCTGACGTTGTCGTGGATAACTTCACCCCCGGGGTGATGGAGAGCTGGGGGTTGGACTATGAGGAACTAAAAAGGGTCAAGCCCGACATCATTATGCTGCGGCAGAGCGGTTTTGGTTCCTGGGGTCCCTATGCTCAACAACCAGCCTTTGGCATGATACTGGCAGCTATGGCCGGCTTACCCAATTTTATCGGCTGGCCGGACAGAGGGCCACTACCGGTTGGTGTCTCCGCCTATACCGACTGTATCTCTCCACGCTTTGCCTCGGCGGCCCTGATTGCCGCCCTTGATTACCGCAATAAGACCGGCAAGGGGCAACTGCTCGATTTATCACAATTTGAAACGACGCTCTACTTTATAATGCCGGCTATCCTGGAATACATTTCAAGTGGCAGAGAACCGGTAAGAATGGGCAACTCCAACCCCCACGCCGCCCCCCACAGCGTGTATCCCTGCAAGGGCGATGACCGCTGGTGCACCATAGCCGTCTTTAGTGATGAGCAATGGGCGAGCCTTTGCCAGGTGATGGGCAGGACTGAGTACATAGATGACCCCCGGTTCAGCACGCAAGCCAATAGAAAGCAGAATGAAGATGAAATCAACGAGCTTATCAGTGGCTGGACGGTTAACTTCACCCCGGAAGAGGTGATGGCCAAGATGCAGCCAGCCGGTGTGCCCGCTGGTGTGGTCAAGAATGCCGCTGACATATATAATGACCCTCAACTGAGGCAGCGTAACCTCTTTTGGCCCTTGAATCATCCCGATATGGGATTATTTACCCATCTGGGGCAGGGCTTCAAGTTATCAAAAACGCCAGCCCAGGCCTATATGCCCAGTCCTCGGCTGGGTGAACACACTGAGTATGTTTGTAGTAAGATACTAGGCATGACTGACGAAGAGTTTGTTGAGCTTTTAGGCGCCGGCGTGTTTGTTTGAATACGAATAAGAACTTGGAGGTTTACTATGAGCCTGACTCGCGAAGTGAAGGAATTCGCCGCAAAAGAACTGGACATGGATTATACTGGCATTGCCAGCATGGACAGGCTCTCGGGAGCACCTCAAGGCCACAGGCCCACAGACCTTCTTCCCGGTGCCAAATCCGTAATCGTGATGGCGGTTCGACTATCACAAGGAGCCGTACAGGCGATTTTCCGGGCCTATGAGGATGGGCTCAGGCATGCCCAGTGCATCTACGGGACGCACGGCTACGCCCTCACCCCAAACCTCCATTTGAAGTTTGCCGCCTATAGGATGGCCAGATTTCTGGAGAAGAAGGGCTATATAACGACACCGTTACCATCCGGTCCTGGTGCTGGTGGCGCTCCTTTTAGCCATAGGCATGCCGCTGTAGCCGCCGGACTTGGTGAGTTCGGCTGGTTGGGCATCGTGGTAACACCTGATTGCGGACCGAGGCTCAGGCTTGTCAGTGTCATAACCAGGGCTGAGCTTGAACCTGACCCCATGTATAAGGGGCCAAAGCTATGCGAGCCGACCAGGTGCGACATATGCGTTAAAATCTGCCCGACAAAGGCGATAAGTGAAAAGGAGTCAAAAAAAGTAGTCATGGCTGGCCAAACCTTTGAATACGGGAAAGTTGACCCCGCCAAATGCCGTGTTGGTTCCGAAGGCCTTCTCAAAAAGACCCTCGGTTTCAAGGATTTACCCATACCAGAGAATCCCACCTGGGAAGATATCGATAAGGCTCGCCAAAACATAGACCCCAGGCAGTTACAGGAGGCTATCTTGCCTGCCGACCGAGCCACCTGGTATTGCGGCAAATGCCTGGCCTATTGTCCGATTGGGCAAAAGTAGCGGAAATAAAAGGAGGAAAAATGAAGACAGGGAGTATAGAAAACAAACATTACGATGTCGCCGTGATTGGTGGGGGGGCTTCCGGGTTGGCGGCCGCCCTGACCGCGGCTGAAGGGGGCGCCAGGGTCGTCCTTCTGGAGAAGAGGCACCACATGGGGGGAAGCTCCAATTTCGCTGAAGGAATGTTCGCTGTGGAGAGCGAAATGCAGCGCCCGATGTATATGAACTACTCCCGG
>CAZQXA010000122.1:0-3414 GCA_964597155.1 uncultured Dehalococcoidales bacterium | reverse complement strand
GTCTATGACGATCCCGACCCCACTGCCGGTGCCCTGCTGGGCCAATCCCCCTTCACCGTAATCACCGCTCAAATCGCGGTAAGCCCGACAACGGGTTATGTTGGCGATACGGTAACGGTTACTGGCAGCGGTTTTAGCCCCAACCAGACTATGACCCTTTACTTTGACACGGCGGTGATTGCCAGCACCACACCGGCCGCAGTTGTCACCGGCACCACCGGCGGCTTTACCGCCACCTTCATCGTTCCCGCCGGCGTAAGAGGGACGCATACGGTAAAGGCACAAAATGTCCTGAATGAGTTGGCTACCGCCACCTTTACCACCACACAAAAGATAGTGATTTCCCCAACTTCGGGCGGCTTTGACGATACGGTGACGGTTACTGGTACCGGCTTTGCTGCCAGCTCGGCTATAACCATTTCCTTTGACGCCACGGCGGTTGCCACCACACCGGCCGCGGTTGCCAGCGGCACCACCGGAGACTTTACCGCCACCTTCAAGGTCCCCAACGTCACGATAGGGGCGCATACCGTTAAGGCTCAGGATGCCGGCGCGGCTCAAGCCACGGCAGCCTTTACCGTCAGCACCAGCGTCACTCTGAGCCCGGTTACCACAGCGACTTCGCCGGGCGATGTTGGTGACGAAATAACGATTAGTGGCACAGGCTTTCTAGCCAGCCACGCGATAACCATCACCTATGCCAGTACCCCGGTTACCTTTACCACTACCAGCTTGGCTGATGGCAGCTTTACCTACACCTTTGAAGTTCCGGCCAGCACCTTCGGTGCGCACACGATAACCGTCACTGATGGCACCACCTCCAAGACCGTCACCTTTTACCTGGAGTCAGACCCACCGCCAATACCGCAACCACGGCTGCCCTACATGCTTGATAAGACAGGCTCACAGGCAGCCTTTGACTGGGATACCGTTACTGACGATAGCGAACCGGTAACCTATGACCTTCAGATAGCTACTGATGAGACCTTCACTGCCCCTCTCCTGGTTAATAAGACGGGGATAACCACATCGGAATATACCCTCACCGAGGCGGAGGAGCTTGAATCAACCGATGAGGAAGCGCCATATTACTGGAGGGTGAGAGCCGTGGATGCTGCCTCCAATCCCAGTACCTGGTCTCCCGCCGGCACTTTCTATGTTGGCTTTACCTTCCCCGAAATCACCGGCTGGCTTTTATATCTGCTGATAGGAATCGGGGCGGTTATTATCTTCTTCCTCGGCTTCTGGCTGGGCAGGAAGTCCACCCCCGGCGAAGAATACTATTACGAAGCTTAAAGTTTTAAGCCTATAGCACCCTGTAAAAAGAGGGGGCTTAAAAAGCCCCCTCCTACTCCCCCCTCACTCTCCCCCTCGCTCCCCTCGGCTCATACTGCTCAGCCGCCTCAACCACCAGCGCCAGGCTCATCAAAAAATCATCGTGCCCCTCGGTTGGGGAAACGTAAAAATTTATTGTCTGAGTTGGGCGGAACTGGCTCTTTGCCCGCTCCATCTCCAGCCAGAACTCCTTATACTCCTTGGAGCCGTCCCCTTTATAGAGCTTCAGCCTCCCTGAGTTAATCGCCGCCAGGAGCTTAAAGCCCAATTCCGACTTTGACCGTGAGGTGAAGGTAAAGGGAGAAACGCGAGAGCCGAGAGCTTTCCTCAAGAAAGAGCTCAGCGGCTGTCCGATGCCGGTGGCGTCGACCACCACCCGGCGGCAGTGCCAGACATCTTTGAGGATATCAACCAGCCGGGGGTAGAGGTTGGTATGCTTCTCACCGGTCCACCAGTAGTGCTCCACAAGGCGTATTCGGGGTTGCTTCTGGAGCTGGTCACAGATGGAGAAGTCCAGCTCGCCGATGGTAACCACCGTGGAGTCCTGGCGCGGCTTGAGGGCGCTTAAATAGGCTGCCTCCACCTCCTCAGCCTCCCCGGCGAGGTCGATGCCGGCGACATAGACCCTGCCTGCCTCAAGCTCGTGTTTTCTGGTGTGCTCCCCGTTTAGCTGGGCAAGCTGCTGGCGGCTCAAAAAACCCCCGCCGCCATGGATGGGCAGGAGCCGGTACTGGGTCAAAAACAGGGGGTGTGAATCGCCCAGGCGCTCTCTTTCCGCCTCGACATAGGCCAGGTAATCGGGGTTATAGCTGGCTATTTCCTGCCAGTCATAGCGGAAGTGGCGCTTGATGCCGTCCTTCCTCTCCAGCTCCAGATTGCTCTGCTTCACCTCCTCCAGCAGGGTGGAGTCGTCCCAGGTAGTGCCGTAGTGGACGGTGGTGACATTGGTCGTTGCCCCCATGGGCTTGAACTCCTTGGTATACTTCTCCGGGCTCACGTCCTGAGACTCGTCTATTTCCAGCAAAATGTGGGCGGTATTGCCCACCACACTAGCTTGCTCATCGGCGGAGAGGAATATCGCCCGGGCATTGCCCAGCCTGATGATATAGCCCAGCTCAGCCACCCAGATGCCGTTAAAGCCGGCATCGTTTAACCTGTCCTTGAGCCGAATCATGGAGATAACCGTCTGCGGCTTGAAGGTCGGGGAGCATTTCACCAGGTTCTGGGGCTGGGTCATATAGAGGGTTAAAAGAAGGAGCTCCACCTGGGCCGATAGCTCGTTCTTACCCCCCTGGCGGGCCATTTCCACGGAGAAGGTCAGCCCCTTCCTGCCCAGGACGCTGTTTAAGATAGCCGCCGCCACCTCCTGCTGGTAGGGGCGCAGCCTATTTATTGACGATTTGCCCGATGCCGATGCCAAGGGGGATGGCGATTTCTTTGAGGACATTCTCTATTGCCTCCTTAAGTCCCTTCCTCTGCTCCTTGCTGATGTTGTATCTGGTCTTGACCAGCCTCTCCAGGGCGTTGGTTATCTGGATAATAAGCTGGATGTTCTCCGGGTCGTTCTCCAGGAGGGACTTTATCTTAACCCTGAGCAGGGCAATCTCGTCATCAATGCCTTCAACGCCGGCGGCTAGCTCAAAATCGAGCTGCTCGGCCTCATCCAGCACCTTGGCATAAAAGCCTTGCTTCCTAGCACCCTGATTACCCTTTGTGGCGCCTCTTTTGCTCCCTGCTTTTGCTGGCATGTGGTCTATCTCCATTCTTTAGTACCCTGGCGGTAGCCAAGACAATGGTATGGGCGGCCAGGTCCCAACGCTGAATCTCTATGGCTAGCCTTAAGAGTCTCATCGGCTTCCCCTTTCTGTAGGTATTTATGATAGCACATATGTTCTATAATAACTATAAGCCTTTGTCACCTTTTCCAGCCCCCCCCCACTTTTAACCTATGTTTTACTTCCCACCCACCCGCCCTCATAGGCTCCGCCTCTAACACTCCTTTACCCCTCCCCTGTTTTTAATTTAAGTTTTTCGTCCCGCCCGCCCGCCCAAAAGGGTTACACCCTTTTAAGATTCTCT
>CAZQXA010000121.1:0-3431 GCA_964597155.1 uncultured Dehalococcoidales bacterium | reverse complement strand
TTTTAAGCCAGAGTATGCCCGGTATCTCGTTGCGCTCGTAGTAATTGATTGCCCCATAACGCTCGGTCAGCTCCCAGGGACCCATTCTGGCATCGCCGACAAGCAGCAGCTTGTAGTCCGGCTCCAGGGTGTGCAGCAGGTGGACGGTGCTCACCGCTTCTTCCCGCTCAATGTCCTTATAAAGGTTATCGTAGACGCAGTTGTGGAAATAGTAGTACTGAAAGTCCTTGAAGTGGGTGCTGGAGTGAGCCGCCGAGAAGAGCTGGCTGCAGAGTTGAGCGAAGGGCTCCATAGAGCCGCCGACATCCATCAGCAGCAACAGCTTAACCGTGTTCTTGCGGCTCCGCTGCCAGATGAAATCAAGGTCGCCGGCGTTCTTGGCGGTAGCCTTAATGGTTCCCTCCAGGTCTAGCTCGTCCTCAAGCCCGGTGCGGCGCAATTGTCTCAGTTTCTTAAGCGCCATCCCTATCTGGCGGACGTCCAGGGTCAAATCGCTGCGGTAGTTCCTAAATCGCCTCTCCTGGGCAATCTGCACGGCATGCCTCCCCCCGGACTGCCCCCCGATTCTGATGCCCTGCGGGTGGTAGCCGGAATGGCCGAAGGGAGAGGTGCCTCCCCGCCCAATCCAGTAGCCGCCCCCGTCATGCTGCTCCGTCTGCTCCCTTAACCGCTCCTCCAGCTCTTTTATCAGCTGGTCAAAGTCCATGCTATCGAAAAGGGCCTGCTCCTCCTCACTCAAAGAAAAGCGGTTGAGGGGGTCTTTGAGCCATTCCAGCACCTCTTGGGCAATCTCCTGGGGGCTTGCCACCCCCTGGAAGTACTGCTGGAAAGCGACATCATACTGGTCGTAGTAGGCTTCGCTCTTGACCAGTATGGCTCTGGCCAGGAAGTAGAACTCATCCAGGTTACGGATGTGTCCCTTGGCCAGGGCTTCCATCAGGGTCATCCACTCCACGATGGAGACAGGGACCTTGTTTTGGCGGAGGATATAGAAAAAATCGGTAAACATGTCTACCAGCGCCGGTTGGCCAAATTACTTAAGAAATAATCGTAGTCGGTCTCTTTTTTAAGCAGGGTGCCGACGAAGGGGAGCTGCTTGGAGATATGCTCGTGGGCTATGCCGCCGGCGATAAGCGCCCGAATCCAGTCAATCAGCTCGCTGGTCGAGGGTTTCTTCCTGAAGTCGTCAATCTTGC
Source organism: uncultured Dehalococcoidales bacterium (assembly GCA_964597155.1). Taxonomy (GTDB): domain Bacteria; phylum Chloroflexota; class Dehalococcoidia; order Dehalococcoidales; family BS750m-G39; genus DUEC01. The sequence continues at coordinate 2,235 of CAZQXA010000121.1, read as the reverse complement.
GTAGTGAATAGAAGGCTTTGAGGGCTTCACTAAGCAGATTGTCCTTGATATCGGGGAAGTGCACCCTCACGATTTCCTCCATCAGCTCCGGTGTGGGGAACTCAATGTAGTGGAAGATACAGCGCCGCAGGAAGGCGTCGGGGAGCTCTTTTTCGGCGTTGCTGGTGATAACGGTTATTGGCCGGTGAATGGCGGTGATGGTCTCGTTGGTCTCTGGTATATAGAAGCTCATCTCGTCCAGCTCGTTAAGCAGGTCGTTGGGGAACTCAATGTCCGCCTTATCCACCTCGTCTATGAGCAAGACCACCAGCTCCGGCGAGGTAAAAGCCTGCCCCAGTTTGCCCAGTTTTATGTACTGCTTGATATCGGAGATATCTTTATCGCCGAAGCGGCTATCGTTGAGCCTCTGCACGGTATCGTAGACATAAAGCCCTTCCTGGGCCTTGGTGGTCGATTTTATATTCCAGGTTATCAGCTTTTTGCCCAGCCCTTGAGCGATGCTGTGGGCAAGCAAGGTTTTTCCCGTCCCCGCCTCCCCCCTGACCAGCAGCGGCCTGCCCAGGGCTATAGACACATTGACCGCATTGCGCAGCGGTTCCGAGGTAACGTAGTCCTCCGAGCCGCCGAATTGGTTAAAACTATCCCTTTTCACTACTCTCTCTCTCCTCTAAACAAAATTGCCCGCTGACACCTAAAATTATAACCGAGACTGGTAGCTTTAATCAAACGGAGGCAGATAGCGGCCTAATGTACCGTATCTTGTCAATCTTTGACCAATAGTATAGAATGTGGTCTGACTTTTGCTCAAGCTCACATTCTAGAGTTTAAGTAAACGAGGGGGTAGGGTTATGACTGAAGAATTTCTGGTAGCCAAAGACCTGCACAAGAGCTTCAACGAACACAAAGCCGTGAGCGGCGTTTCCTTCACCATCTATAAGGGCGAAATCTTCGGCCTTTTGGGGCCCAATGGCGCCGGCAAGACCACGACGATACGTATGCTGTCTACCGTTCTGGAACCGGACCGCGGCGACGTCATCATCGGCGGCCATTCCATAAGGCGTGATGCCGATGCCGTGCGCGCTATCATTGGTGTCTGTCCCCAGGAATTAGCCCTCTACCAAGACCTTTCCGCCCTGGATAATATGGTCTTCTTCGGCCGGATGGTGGGGCTGGACGGCAAGGAAGCCAAAGCCCAGGCGCTCAAGCACCTGAAGATGATGGGGCTGGAGGAGAGAGCCAAGGGGAAGATAGCCAAGTTCTCCGGAGGTATGAAGCGGCGCATCAACCTGGCTATTGCCCTTATCGGTCATCCCCAGCTTCTCTTTCTGGATGAGCCAACGGTGGGCATAGACCCCCAGTCGCGGAACAATATCTACGAGACTATTGAAGGGCTGAGGGATAAGGGGATGACCATCCTCTACACCACCCATTACATGGAAGAAGCCAACCGCCTCTGCCGCCGCGTGGCTATTATTGACGGGGGCCAGATAATCGCCATGGACACCCCGCATAACCTCAAGAGACAGATCGGGCCGCCGGACAAGGTAACCCTGGAGGATGTCTTTTTGAAACTGACCGGCCGCAGCCTGCGTGATTAGCTAATTATGAATAGAGCCTTTATTGTTGCCTTGCGGGAAGTCCGCACCTACCTGCAGGACAGAGCTGACCTAGCCTTCAGCCTGCTCCTGCCCATAGTCATCTTCGCCCTGATGTACTTCGCCTTCGGCGGGCAATTATTGTTCCACGGCACTGCCCATGTGGTCAATGAAGACCCGGCAGGCACCTATTCTACTGTCTTTCTGGAGCAGTTGGACGAACTTGAGAACCTTGATGTTGAGCTGCTTTCTACCGAGGAGGCTGATTCCAAGCTGGAGAGCTCTGACCTGCTGATGGTCCTCTATATACCGGAGGGCTTCTCGGCTAGGCTGGCCTCGGCAGAGCCGGCACAGCTGCTCTTTAAGCAGAGGGGCAATGGTGGGGATGAGGGGCAGATAGTAGCCAGCCTGGTCAGAAGCCTGGCTGAGGAGATGAACCAGGAATTCCAGGTCTATGCTCAGGTAAGCAGCGCCCTGGAAGAATGGGATGTCCCCCAGGAGCGCATCGCCGTTGTCACCCAGGACTTTCTCGACCAGGAGCGCGCACAGCCCATTGTCGCCGTCAGCGAAGAAACAGTGGGCACCAGCCTCGACCCGGTTGAAATGTTCCTGCCCGGGGTGGTTACCATGTTCGTCCTCT
>CAZQXA010000120.1:0-3467 GCA_964597155.1 uncultured Dehalococcoidales bacterium | reverse complement strand
TCACCATAAAAAGTATAACCCTGTTTATCTTTGGCGGCGTGGCTCAGATGACCAGGGAAGCAACCAAAGCCGGCGCTGAATTCAAAATGGCAGCGGCTGGTCCCGCCTGCAGCCTGGCAATCGGTGGGGTGTTTGCTCTGGTCTGGTTCTTAACCAAGGACATTAGTGAACCATTGTCAGCCATGGCTTTTTACCTGGCCCAAATAAACGGGCTGCTGGCTGCCTTCAACCTGATTCCAGGCTTCCCCTTAGACGGTGGCCGTGTCTTCCGCTCCCTGATGTGGCGCTTCAGCGGTAACTACCAGCGTTCGACCCTGATTGCCACCCGCCTGGGGCAGGGCGTAGCCTACAGCTTTATTCTGGGTGGTATCCTGATGATAATCCTCCTCAACGAGTGGTTAGGCGGTATATGGCTAGCCTTTATCGGCTGGTTTCTGCAAAATGCGGCTTCAACCAGCTACCATCAGATAAAACAGCGTGAAACCCTGCGTGGGCTCACCGCCTCGCAGGTTATGACCTCCGATTACACCCAAGTCCCGCCCAATATCACCGTAGGCGAGCTGGTTAAGGGGTATGTCCTGCCCAGGGGGTATAGCTTCTTCATCGTCACCAGCGAAGGTGTGGCTAGAGGAATCTTAAGCCTGCAAAATATCAAGTCCCTACCCCGCTCAAGCTGGGATACGACCCAGGTGGAGAAGATAATGCTCCCCGTGGAACGGCTAAGAGCAGCCCGCCCTGAAGAGAACGTCCTGAGCCTGGTGGAACAGATGGACGAGAATGAGCTGAACCAGATACCGGTGGTGAGCGAGGGCAGGATTGTAGGGCTGATTACCCGTGACCACCTGATAAGGTTTATCCGCGCCCGCTCTGAGTTGGGGATGTAAATAATGAGATTGCCTGACGCAGTAGTTATCGGCGGCGGACCAACGGGTAGCCATGTTGCCTCAAGGCTGGCGGAAATGGGGCATGAGGTGGTGGTGCTGGAGCAGCATAAGCAGCCGGGGGAGAAGGTCTGCTGCACCGGGATTATAAGCCAGGAATGTATCAACGCCTTTGCCATTGAGGAGAAGGTCATTCTAAGGCGGGCGAACAGCGCCCGCTTATTTTCGCCCTCGGGGACACTAATCAAGCTCTGGCGGGAACAGCCCCAGGCCTATATTATAGACAGAGCCGCTCTTGACATAGCCCTGGCCCGCCGGGCGCAGGACAAGGGGGCAAAATACCTAACCAGTACCCTGGTCAAGAAGCTAAAGGTTGAAGACGACAGGGTCAGCCTCGAGGCAGTCTGTCAGGGAGAAAGGCTAGACCTTGAGGCCAGAGCCGCGGTTATTGCCACCGGCTTCGGCTCAACACTGGCTCCGAGGCTGGGTTTAGGCAAGGCTAGCGATTTCGTTATGGGAGCCCAGGCTGAGGTGGCAACGAAAGGGATTAAAGAAATAGAGGTCTACTTCGGAGAGGAGATAGCCCCCGGCTTCTTTGCCTGGCTGGTGCCAACCTCACCCACCAGAGCTCGGCTGGGCTTGCTCTCCCGTCGCCATCCTGAGCTTTACCTGAAAAGGTTGATGTCCTCGCTTGAGGCTCAAGGGAAGATAACCAAAGATAAGGTCAAGCCCTGCTACGGAGGGATTCCGCTAAAGCCGCTAGCCAGAACCTATGGCGACCGCTTGCTGGTGGTAGGTGATGCCGCCGGGCAGGTGAAGCCAACCACCGGCGGTGGCATCTACTACGGGCTAATCTGCGCCGATATAGCCGCTGATACTTTACACCAGGCGCTGAAAGGTGATAACCTTTTATCCAGGGCACTGGCTAACTACCAGCGCCGGTGGCGAAAAGAACTAGGGCGGGAGCTGGAGATTGGCTACTACGCCCGAAAACTCTATGAGCACTTGAGTGACCAGCAGGTTGACCGGATGTTCGAGCTAATAAAGTCCCAGGGCATCGACCAGGCCCTGCTCCAGGCGAAGGACCTGTCCTTTGACTGGCATGGCGAGGCAGTGATGAGACTAATAGGGCACAAGATTGTAGCCAACGCCCTGCGGGCGATGAAGGCTCCCTTCTCATCCAGGAGGCAGCCGTGAATAGCAGCCAGAAGCCGAACCTGGGCGAGGCAGCCAGTGGTTTTCTCTCTAGATTGCCCCCTGAGGAAGGAAGGGTAAGCCAGCAGGCGGTATATGACTTTGTTCGCTGGTGCGGCTGGGAAAGCCCCTGCGCCGGAATCACCGCCCGCGAGGTGGCTAACTATGCCGAGCAGCTATCTTCATCGCAGGCCAATTACTTAAGTAAGCTTGAGCTGGTAAGGGCCTTCCTGGTTTATGCCAAGAAGCAGGGCTGGAGCAAGACCAACCTGTCGACCTACCTCAAGCCCAAGAAGGCGAAAGCCAGATTGTCCTCCTCAGCAAGACATAATCTGCCCCCACCCACCTCCCTAACCGAGCAGGGATATGCTGGCTTGAAGGCTGAGCTGGCCAACCTCAAGCAGCGGCGGACTCAGGCTATTGATGAGATGCGCCGGGCGGCGGCGGATAAGGACTTCCGCGAAAATGCGCCCCTGGATGCCGCCAAGGAGGAAAGGGGATACCTGGAGGGGCGGATTAGGGAGCTGGAAGAGGTTCTGAAATCAGCCGTCATTCTTGATGAAAAAGAAAGGGTCGCGCCCAAGGTAAGTATGGGTGATAGTATTGTCCTTCGTGACCAGGTTTCCGGCGAGGAGCTGCGCTATACCATAGTCAGCCCCAGGGAGGTAGACCCGGCCAAGGGCAAGATTTCCAGCAATTCGCCTATAGGCAAAGCCGTTATCGGTCAAGCCCGGGGAGAGATAGTGGAGATAGCGGCACCGCTAGGCAAACTGCGCTACCAGCTGGTGCATATTGAGCGCTAGCCAATCCGATAAGCGCTTTAGTCCACTTCTATTACCGGGGAGGGGAAAATGAGAGGCATCCCTAAGCTGAGCCGGATTTTCCGGATTAGCATAAGGTTACCTTATACCTGGATTTTGGCTATAGCCCTGATAACCGCCATCATGGTGACCGAGTTCCCCTCATCCTACCACCTATGGCAAAGGGCGAGTCTGGGAATAGCCACCGGCCTGCTTTTTTTCATATCAATAAGTGCTCGCGAGTTTATTATCAATATTATAGCTGTCAATAGAGGGATACCGGTGAGGAGGACTACTCTCTATGTCTTCGGTGGCGCCCCTCAGATAAGTAAGGAGTCCACCCGCCCTGTTCTCGAGATTTTAATGGCGATGATTGGACTTTTGGCTACCCTGATAATAGGCGGGGTGTTATACGGGATTAATGCGGCACTGGTGAACTCGGGCAGTGTTGCCATCGCCGGACTCTTCCAATGGTTAGCCCTCATCTTTTTTATGCTCTTTCTATTTCATTTCATTCCTGGTTTCCCTCTGGATGGAGGCAGAATCCTGAGGGCACTGCTCTGGAGAGTGACTGGCGATTACGAGCGGGCGA
>CAZQXA010000119.1:0-3538 GCA_964597155.1 uncultured Dehalococcoidales bacterium | reverse complement strand
AAGAGTTTGCCCCTTCGGTTCTAAGTATAAAAGTTTACGGGGTCAAACCGAAGTAGACTCGGTAAGCATCTTCTTGAGTCTAGCTGCTATCCCCTCTATTGGCACCAGCTGGGCTTCTTTTTCCCAGCGCTTTTTTAGCTCAACGCTGTTTTTGGCTAAGGTTCGAGGGCTGATGGTAACCCGCAGCGGTATTCCCAGCAGGTCGGCATCGTTGAACTTCACCCCCGCCGACTCCCTGCGGTCGTCAAAGAGAACTTCGAGGCCCCCAGCCGCAAGGTCGATATAGACTTTCTCGGCGACGGCTTCTACTTCGGAGCTTTCCTGATACAGGGGGCAGAGATAGACATGATAGGGGGCGATAGATATAGGCCAGATAATGCCTTTATCGTCGTGGTGCAGCTCGATGACGGCTGCCAACAGCCGGTCAAGACCAATGCCGTAACAGCCCATAATAATGGGGTGGGAGGTGCCACTCTGGTCAATAAAAAGGGCGCCCAGTTTTTCACTGAGGAAGGTACCCAGCTTGAAGACATGCCCCACCTCAATGCCCCGGGTGGATAACAGCCTGGCGCCACACTTGGGGCACTCGTCCCCGGCACGCGCCTGGGCGATATCGGTCACCAGGTCGGCAGAAAAGTCCCTGGGGTAGTTGACATTCTTGAAGTGGGTATCGGCTTTGTTGGCGCCAGCGACAAAGTTTACACCAGAGGTTATGGAATCGTCGGCGATAATTTTGATGCCCTTGATGCCTACGGCGGAGGCGGCTCCAGCCACCAGACCGGCATTTATAACCTCAGCCTCGGTGGCTAACCGTAGCTCAATGCAGCCCAGGGCGTTCTTTAGCTTTACCTCGTTTACCTCAATGTCCCCCCTGATGACGACAAAGACCAGCTTGCCGTCGGCGATGTAGAATACGGCTTTGAGGGTATGGCTCCGGGGTATTTTGAGAAAATCGGCTACCTGTTCAATAGTACCCACATCGGGCGTGGGCACCTCTTCTCTTGGCCGCGGCTTATCCGGCTCCAATTTGCCCTTGACGCTCTCCGCCCTCTCCAGATTAGCGGCGTAGTGGCAGTGGTCGCAGTAGATAATCTCGTCCTCGCCGCTCGGGGTGATGGTCATAAACTCGTGGGACTCCTTGCCGCCGATGGCACCGCTATCGGCCTCAACCAGCAGGGTGGGCAGGCCACAGCGGGTATAGAGGTTTTTATACGCCTGGAGCATCTTATCATAGCTCCGATTCAAGCCCTCTTCATCGCTATCAAAGCTGTAGAGGTCTTTCATGGTGAACTCGCGGATTCTAATCAGTCCCCCCCGGGGGCGAGGCTCGTCACGGAACTTGATCTGGATTTGATATAAAAGCAGGGGCAGGTCACGGTAGCTCCGGACATTATATCTGGCCAGCTCGGTGATTACTTCTTCGTGGGTTGGTCCCAGGACTAACTTACGTTCCCGGCGGTCGGAGAGGGTGAAAAGCCCTTTGCCGAAAGCCAGGTCCCGGCCCGTTTGCTGCCAAAGTTCCAGGGGCTGGAGGACGGGCATTATCAGCTCCTGCCCGCCGGCTTTATCCATCTCGTCGCGGATTATATTTCCTATTTTTTTAAGCACCCTCCAGCCCAGGGGCAGGTATGAATAGATACCGGCGGCTACCTGGTGAATCATTCCCGCCCGAAGTAGCAGCTGGTGGCTGACCATTTCCGCCTCAGCGGGCGCTTCTCTTTGGGTCTTGCCAAATAGCTTTGATATGCGCATCTTTTGTTTAGGTTAGACTTGCCAGTCCTTGATGAGTTTATTGTCTTTGTCTCTCATATTTCCGCAGAGGGCAACTATAAAGTCAACGAGCGCCCAGACCCAGGTCACAAAAACAAATCCAAAAATGGTTAGGATGAGCATGGTAACTGCTGTTCCAATCTTTCCCAGATAGAATCGGTGGGCACCAAAAATTCCCAGAAACCAGGCAAGCAAGGCAACAACCAGCCTTGACTTTGTTGAAACGCCCTCGGCTGCCGCCTCGACTTTTGCTTTGACTTCTGCTTTGGACAGCCTTACCCCGCACTTGATGCATATTTCAGCCAAGGGGTTCGTCTTGGCACCGCAGGCATAGCAGAAGCTATTGCCGGCTAAGGGCTTGGCTCCACAATTCATACAAAGTTCCGGCGTCCCGGTAAGTTCTTTACCACAGTTTCGGCAAAACATTTTCCCCTCCCTCGTGGATAATTCCAGCGGGTCGCTTCAAGGGCTCTTTTAGCCTGCTATTAAACTCCTACCAGTTCTTGATGAGTCTGCCCTCTGAGTCCTTCATGTTCCCGGTAACGGCGATTAAAAAGTCGATGAAGGCCCAGATGCCTACCGCCGTAATACATGCATAACCAAAAACGGCTACGCCCCACCACCCAGCGGCCCAGAAGAAAAAGCTTGCGAAGTAAATAACGCTTAAGACGAGCATCCCGATTGCTGAGCCAATCTTGCCCAGGTAGAAGCGATGGGCACCAAAAACTCCCAGGAACCAGGCAAGCAGAGTAGCCGCCAGCCTTGATTTTGGTGAAACTTCCCCGGCTACGGCCGCGGCTTTTACCTTGGCTTCTGTCTTTCCTATCCGTACCCCACACTTGATGCATATTTCAGCCAAGGGGTTCGTCTTAGCCCCGCACGCCTGGCAAAAGCTGTTCCCGGCCATGGGTCTGGCTCCACAACTCATACAGATTTCCGGCGTTCCGATTAGTTCCTTGCCACAGTTTCGACAAAACATTTCTTTCCTCCTTATTTATTTAGGATAGTTACCGAATATTATTCCATTCTGCCTCCTTGATTTATTGTTTATAGGTTACTGTATTAAACCATACTTGAGAGGTTTATTCTAGTGGTTTAGATTCTTTCTACTTCCCTCATTAAAGCTACCACAAAATCCTTCTCCTGAATAGTCTTAAGCTTCTTGCCCTTCTTAAACAAAACGGCTCTGCCCTTGCCACAGGCGATGCCGATATCGGCGTCTTTGGCTTCACCCGGCCCATTGACCACGCAGCCCATCACTGCCACCTTGAGCGGCTTATCAATTTTTAATAGCTCTTGCTCAACTTCCTGGGCTAATTTTATAATATCTACCTCAGCTCGACCACAGGAGGGGCAGCTGACCAGGACTGGGCCCTTCTGGCGCAGGTTGAGGCTCTTTAAGATTTCATAGCCGGCGATGACCTCCTCTCTGGGGTGGGCGGTGAGTGAAACCCGGATGGTATCGCCAATGCCTAAGTATAAAAGGGTGCTGATGCCCACCGTGCTGCGGATAATTCCTGTCCGGGGGGGACCGGCTTCGGTGACACCGATGTGCAGGGGGTATGGTATCTTTGGGGCGATACTCTGGTAAGCCTCGATGGTGGTGGGGACGTCAAAAGCCTTCAGCGAGACCTTGATTAAATCGAAATCGAGGCTCTCAAGTAAGTGAATCTGCTCTAAAGCGGCTGCAACCATTCTTTCGGCGATGGTTAAATCAGGATTATCGGTTTTCGGCAGGCTGCCGGCGTTCAACCCGATGCGGATAGGC
>CAZQXA010000118.1:0-3703 GCA_964597155.1 uncultured Dehalococcoidales bacterium | reverse complement strand
GTGGTATAAAGAGCTATTTGAAGAAATGGGGATTGAATACGAAGACTATCCATTCACGAAAAACACTGAAAACGAAGTTGAGTGGATGATTAAAGAGTATCTAACAAATCCTGAAATGAAAATTCTTGATGTTGGATGTGGGACTGGACGCCATGCCATTAACTTGGCAGCCAAAGGTTACAAGAATATCACCGCAATAGATTTATCACCTAGTTTAATTAGAGCGGCAAAAAAAGTTGCCAAAGAGAAAAATGTGCAAGTTGATTTTAGGGTTTGTGATGCCAGAGAGTTGCCTTTTGAAAATGAGTTTGATGCCGCCATATGCCTCTGTGAAGGAGCTTTTGGATTACTTGAGAATGATGCTGAGAACTACAAGGTATTAAGAGCTGTTCACCAATCTTTAAAGAAATACGGGATATTTGTTCTTACTACCTTGAATCTTTTTCGAGACGCTAAATTCGACCCGATGACATGTCGTGTGGAAATGGAAATAGAAATAACTCAAAAAGACGGACAAAAAAAGACAATTAAATGCAGCGATCGCAGTTATTCATTTCCAGAATTGAAATGGGTGCTAGAACAACATGGTTTTGAGGTGATATTAGGAGCAAATCCTTTCAGTAAAGAGCCAATAATGTATGGATCTATGGAATTTATGGCCGTGAGTAAAAAATTATAATGGCTAAGGGGGAGAGGTAGATAAAATATATGGCTGGGAAAAAAGAATTAATCGCCTACTGTGGCATTTACTGCGGTGACTGCTTCATTGGCCAGGGTAAGGCTGCCGACCTTTCCCGGGACTTGAGAAAAGAACTGAGAAAATACCACTTTGATAGGATGGCAAAAACCTTTTCCGAGGTGCCCTTCTTTGCCGTCTTCAAAGATTACCCGCAGTGCTATGATGTGCTCGGGGCACTGGTGAAATTACGCTGTAAAACCACCTGCAGGGGCGGCGGTGGTCCCCCCTTCTGCAAGATAAGAAAGTGCTGCCAGAAGAAAGGCATTGATGGCTGCTGGGAATGCGAGGAATTTGAGACTTGCAAGGAACTGGACTTCTTAAAAGCCAGCCACGGGGACGCCAACCTAAAGAATTTAAGAAAGCTTAAGAAAGCGGGCGTTGGCAGTTTCTTAAAAGGCAAAAAATACTGGTATGCAGCTCCTTCAAGGAAGGAAAATGCTTGACCTGAAATTTATGAGGCGCAAACTAACAATCTTTTTATTAGTTTCTTTAGCAGCTATTTTAATAAGCGGGCTGGCTTTCGGTGGCTGTGCCAAAGAAGCCCCACCAGTGCTCGCAGACCCGATAGAGATAGACTCTGGATATATCTCCGGGACAATTCTGGGTGAACCCGGCGAAGAGGTGCATGTTTATCAAGGGATTCCCTATGCCGCTCCACCGGTAGGAGACCTGCGCTGGCAGCCACCACAACCAGTGGCTCACTGGTCGGGAACCCGCGCCTGCACCACTTACAGCAAAATAGCCCCCCAGATGTTGGGGTCCCCTCACGCCGGAATATCGCAGAGCGAAGACTGCCTTTACTTGAACGTCCTGACGCCGGCTAAACATACTACCGACAGCTTACCGGTAATGGTCTGGATGCATGGCGGCGGCTATGTTGCTGGTCATGGTAATGAGAGAGTACCCAATGCCCTCCCCCTACCCCAGCACGGTGTAGTGTTAGTAACCGTCAACATGCGGCTTGGGGTGCTGGGTCTGATGGCTCACCCCTTGCTTTCCCAGGAATCACCAAACGGCGTTTCCGGGAATTATATGTTCCTGGACATGATTGCCGCCCTGCAGTGGGTGCAGAGGAACATCGCCGCCTTCGGCGGTGACCCGAACAACGTCACCATCTTCGGCGAGTCCGGCGGCTCAAGGAAGGTTATAGCCTTGATGGCTTCGCCTTTAGCCGAGGGACTTTTCCACAGGGTTATCGCTGAAAGCGGGGTGATTTGGGGCAGAACTCACTCGGTTCCCCTTCCCTCAGAGGATATGGAAGCTCTAGGCGAGGAGTTTTTCACCAGGCTTGGTGTTGATGATGAAGCCGACCCGCTGGCAGCGGCTCGCGCCCTCAGCTGGGAGACAATCATAGAAGTTGATTCAGCCATGGCCCAGGAGGCAGGTAAAGGGTCGGGCAACTGGGACATGGCGGTGGATGGTTGGTTTATGCCTGATATGCCGGAAAATATATTCCAGGCAGGTGAGCAGAATGCAGTTCCTTTCATAATAGGTGGCAACCTGGGGGAGATAACCGGTCCGGGTACAATATTGATGCCTGAAATTATTCCAGTCTCGGTGGCTATGTTTGCCGGAGCCAGCCTGGCTGGCGTCAAAGCGTATGCCTATATCTTCGACCAAGTGCCCGCTGGGTGGAGACAGCAGGGTTGTGTCGCCTGCCACACCATGGAGCTTCTGTACGTTTTTGGCATCGTGGACATCGTAAGTGAATGGGCTGACCTTAGGTCTCTCGCCGGCGCCGAATCGTCTGACCTGGGACTTACTGACGCTGATAGCAGGGTCTCCGAGGCGATGATGGCGATGTGGACCCAGTTTGCCAGAACGGGAGACCCGAGTGTAGAGGGCCTGGTTACCTGGCCAGCTTACGAAGCGGCTGCTGACCAGTATCTCTATATCACCGACCCCTTAGAAGTAAGATCCGGGTTTTCCCAGATTGGCCCGTAGGAGTATAGTTATGCTTGACCTGAAGTTTATCCGGGAAAATATAGACCAGATAAAGCAGGCGGTAGCCAACCGCCAGGACAGCGCCCCCCTGGATGAGATTCTGGGGCTTGATAGTAATCGCCGCCAGAAAATGCGCAAGCTGGATGACCTGAGGCAGGCACGAAAGACAGTGGCACGAGAAAGGGAAAAAGAAAAAGGGCGTGCCCTCCGTGCCGAGATACAAAAACTAGAGGATGAAGTCCGCAGCCTGGATGAGCAGATTGAGGCGCTCTTATTACAGGTGCCCAATATCCCCCACCCCACCACCCCCATAGGTAAAGACGAAGGGGATAGCCCGATAGTCCGCTCCTGGGGGGAGCCAAAAAGCTTTGATTTTAAGCCCGCCCCCCACTGGAAGCTGGGCGAGAACTTAGGCATCATTGATTTTGAGCGGGGGGTAAAGTTATCCGGCAGCCGCTTCTACGTGCTCAAAGGGCTGGGCGCTAGATTGCAACGAGCCATTATATCCTTCATGCTCGATATTCATACTGCCGAGCACGGCTACCAGGAGGTATATCCGCCCTTCCTGGTCAAGAGGGAGTGCATGGTCGGCTCGGGCAACCTGCCCAAGTTCGCCGATAACCTCTACCACGATGAGGAGGACGACCTCTGGTTCGTGCCCACGGCTGAGGTGCCCATCACCAACCTCCACCGCGATGAGATCATCCCGCCGGGAGTCCTGCCCATCTACTACGTCGCCTACACCGCCTGTTTTCGGCGGGAGAAGATGTCGGCGGGAAAGGACACCCGGGGCATAAAACGGGGTCACCAGTTTGATAAGGTGGAGCTATACAAGTTCACCGAGCCTTCCGCCTCCGATGATGAGCTAGAGAAGCTGCTTCATGATGCCGAAGGGGTCTGCCAGAGGCTGGGTCTGCCCTACCGGGTCAAGCAGCTCTGCACCGCCGACCTGGGCTTCGCTTCACAAAAGTCCTATGATATTGAGATGTGGGCTCCCGGCTGTGAGGAGTGGCTGGAGGT
>CAZQXA010000117.1:0-3709 GCA_964597155.1 uncultured Dehalococcoidales bacterium | reverse complement strand
GCTGAAGCTTTAGCGCAAGCAGGCCTCTCCTTCTCAAGGAGAGGGGGAGAAGAAGAAAGAGGGGCGTCAACCCCTCTTATACGCCCCATTGAATTAGTCTCCTTCAAAGGGGAGAGATTTTGGGGAGGGGGCGAAGCCCCCTCCCTTACTTACCCACCCCCTTCCCTTATTGTCTCTAAAGGGAAGGGGGTCAGGGGGATAGGTTTCTAATTATTTACCCTATTTACCTCTTTACCTTGATAAGCTCGGCGTCTGCAGGGTGTAGCCCTCCCCGCCCTCGGGGAAGATGTCTTTCAGCTTCAGTGTCCTGCCCGTCTGTATGGCGGTGAAGCCGTATTTTTGGCGGATGCGGTCGATGGCTTTATTCAATTGCTCCTGCCGCTGGGCCGAGGTGTCCAGCATATCAAGCTGCCGTCCCGCCTCCACCAGCTCTGATACCCCAATGCCAATGAGGCGCACCGGCTGCCTTTCCCCGGCTAGCTCCCGGTTCAAAAGCTTTACCCCAGTAGCAAAGATGGTCTGGTCGCTATCGGTGGTCTGGGGCAAAGTCTGGCGGCGGGTGATGGTGGTAAAATCGGCATATCGGAGCTTCAGGGTTATGCACCTCGCCCGCTTGCCTTTCTGGCGCAGGTCGGCGCCCACCCGCTCACCAAGGTAGCGCAGGGTTGCCTTAAGGAAGGCGCGGTCTCTGCTATCCTTGGCAAAGGTGGTCTCCCGGCTGATTTGCTTGGCGGCGGCGGGGGGCTCCACCTCTCTATCATCAATGCCCCTGGCGAAGCGATACAGAACCTCACCAGACGCACCAAAATGGCTTTTCAGGGCTTTTAATGGCAGGGTGGATAAATTACCTATTGTATTGATGCCCAAGCCGTTTAATTTTTGCTCTGTTTTTTTGCCTATCCCCGGCAGTCTGGCGATAGCCAGTGGCGCCAGGAAGGAGCGCTCATTGCCGATAGCTACCTCCAGCAGACCATCGGGCTTGGATAGCTCCGAGGCGACCTTGGCCACCACCTTGCCGCCGGCAATGCCTATCGAGGCGGTAAGCCCCAGCTCATCTTTGATTCTCTGCTTTATCTTTACCGCCATTTGACGAATTGAGCCGTGGATAGATTCAAAGCCGGTGGCATCCAGATAGGCTTCGTCAAGGCCCATTGGCTCAAGGTAGGGGGAAAAGTCGGCTAGGATAGTCATAAACCTCTGCGAGGCGTCACGGTACTTGGGGAAGCTGCCCTGTATAAAGACCGCCTGGGGGCAGAGGCGGCTGGCTTGGGCCAGGGGCATACCGGCGCGCAGCCCAAAGGCGCGGGCTTCATATGAGGCGGAGGCAACCACCCCCCGCCCCTGGGGCCTCCCCCCAACCACCACTGGCTTACCTTTAAGCTTGGGGTTCTCCGCCTGTTCCACCGAGACGAAGAAGGCATCGAGGTCAATATGCATAATGCGGCGGGCCATAGGCCTCTATTATACTGCAATAAGGATATGTTGGCTTATTCAGGTTCGGGTTCGGGCGGTGGTCCCATCGCCTGCATCCAGTAGGGATAGAGAGGCAGGGGCTTGCTGATTTCATCGAGCCGGCTTGCTTCTTCGGCTGTCATTTCCCAATCAGTCGTCTTCAGGTTGTCGGCCAGCTGCTCCGGCGTCCTCGCGCCGATAATGACCGAAGACACTCCCTCTTTGGCCAGCAAATAATTAAGCGCCGTCTGGGCGACGGTGGCTTTGTGCGCCTTGGCGATTTTGTCCAGCTCCTCGACAATATCAAATGCCTTTTGCTCATCAAATTGCAGGAATCTTGGCTGCGGCCCGCTCAGGCGGGTGCCCTTGGGCTGGGGCTTGCCGCGGCGGTATTTGCCGCTTAAGAAACCGCCGCTCAGAGGGCTCCAGACCATAATGCCCAGCCCCTGGTCTAAGCATAGAGGCACCAGTTCATTTTCCAGTTCGCGGGCCATCAGTGAATAGTAGGCTTGCAGGGTGACGAACCTTTCCCAGCCGCGCTTATCGGAGATAGCCAGGGCTTTCATTAGCTGCCAGCCCGAGTAATTGGAACAGCCGATGTAGCGCACCTTCCCCTGGCGCACCAGGTCATCGAGAGCCCGCATCGTCTCCTCCAGCGGTGTGTCGGGGTCGAAGTTGTGGACCTGATAGAGGTCAATATAGTCCGTGCCCAGCCTCTTCAAGCTGGCGTGGCATCCCTCAATGATGTGATGGCGGGAAAGCCCGACATCGTTGGGCCCCGGGCCCATCTTGCCGCGGACTTTGGTGGCTAAAATAATGCTCTGGCGTCGGCTGCCTAAAGCCTTGCCCAGTATCTCCTCGGATAGCCCCTCGGAATAGACATCGGCAGTATCAAAGAAGTTTATCCCTGCCTCTATGGCCATATTCACCAGGGTACCCGCTTCCTTCTGTCCCAGGCCACCGATGTTCTTGAAGAAGCCTCGGTCGCCAAAAGTCATTGTCCCCAAGCATAGCTCGGAGACCTTGATGCCGGTTGAGCCTAAGAAACGCATCTTCATTTTTTACCTCCTATTTGTGCCTTACTGACCTCTTGAGATAAAGGCTTTAACCCGGCGCTCAAATACCGGCCGCTCCAGAAGCACCCGGCGCCGGCACCCCAGGCATTTGATGCCGATATCAGCCCCCACCCTGACCACCTGCCACTGGTCGCTGCCGCAGGGGTGCTTCTTCTTGAGGCGGACGGTATCGCCCAGCTTTATCTCCATAATCATGGTTTTTGCCTCTATAAGAGCTTTATTCTGGGCTAGAGCGCTGGTAGTTAATCTCGTCTCGAAGTCCCGAGGCAACCTGCCGCGCCGCCCTGGCGAAATCCCCGCCGCTGGAGGCATATATGATTTGCCTTGACGAGGCGATTAGAGCCCCGTGCCCGCCGGCACCGACCCCATAGCGGACGGCTGAAGCCAGGTCTCCCCCCTGGGCACCGATGCCGGGTATCAAGAGCAGCATATTGGGGTGGTTCTGCCTTATCAGCTTCAGTTCCTGGGGATAGGTGGCTCCCACCACCAGGCCGATATTATCGCCCTTTTTATTCCACTGGGCGGCTCTGAGGGCGACTATCTCAAAGAGGGGGAGGCGCTGGCGCTTTAAGACCAAGGGCAGGCTCTGGAAATCGACAGCACCGGGGTTTGACGTCCGGCAGAGGACAAATATCCCCTTATCCAGGTATTCAATAAAAGGCTCCACGGAATCGGAGCCGAGGTAAGGGTTCACCGTGGTGGCATCAAAACCGAGTTTTTCAAAGATAGCCCGGGCGTAGGCTCTGGCGGTGTTGCCGATATCACCCCGCTTGGCATCGGCAATGGTGGGAATATCAGCCGGTATATACCTAATAGTTTGCTTTAAGGCATCAATGCCCTCATCGAGGGCTTCATAGAAGGCGAGGTTTAGTTTGTAGGCACAGGCCAGGTCAGCGGTGGCATCAATAATCGCCTTATTGAATTTTAGGACGCCCATCTTGGGCGGCATCAGCTCCGGGTCGGGGTCAAGCCCGATGCAGAGCAGGCTCTTATTCTTTTCTGAGGCCCCCATCAGCTTTTCTTTGAAATTCACTTCTCTACCCCCGCTTTGGTTGATAATATCAGCCCCGATGGGCAATGGTCAAGTGTCTTTGTCGGCCGGCTTAGGCGAGTGATATAATTAGCCGGCATGGATTACCGAGAGGCCGTAGATTATATCAATAGCTATACCGACTACGAAA
>CAZQXA010000116.1:0-3715 GCA_964597155.1 uncultured Dehalococcoidales bacterium | reverse complement strand
AGCGGAAGATAAAGTTGCCGGTGGTAACCTCATTGCGGAAGGCTTTGCCTATCTGGGCAATGCCGAAGGGCAGCCTCTTTCTGGTGGTGTTCAACACGTTTTCAAAGTTGACAAACATGCCCTGGGCTGTCTCCGGGCGCAGATAGACCAGGCTGGTCTCCTCTTCAACAGGGCCAATAAAGGTCTTGAACATCAGATTAAAGAGCTTGGGCTCGGTCAGCTCGCCGCCGCAGGAAGGACATCCCTTGCCCTTCAGCTCATCAATGCGCCACCTCAGGTGGCAATTTTTACATTCAACCAGAGGGTCTTTAAACCCCTCAACATGCCCGCTGGCTTCCCAGGTCCGGGGGTGCATCAGGATGCTGGCGTCCAGCCCCACCATGTCATCGCGCTCCTGAACAATCGCCCGCCACCAGGCCTGCTTTATATTCCGCTTGAGCTCCACACCCAGGGGCCCGTAGTCCCAGCAACTGGACAGGCCGCCATAGATTTCACTGCCGGGGAAAATAAAACCACGCCGCCGGCAGAGGGAGACGAGCTTTTCCATATCAACCTTTCCTGGCTTCGGCTCACTACTCACTGGTATCGCTCCTCCCAAAATTTCACTTAGCTTACTATTGGCGAGCAATCAACTCCCGCCGTATAGCCCGCACAAAGAAGACAGTTATCACCACACCACCCAAAACCATGACAACAAGAGCAAATATCCACAAGGGCGGCAGGTGAATCTGGTATGCATTGTAAACAAAAATATCGGCCATTGCAAAGCCGAGAACCATCTGGGGCAGAGCTATCATGTTCCCCATGAGCCAGATGATGATTTCCAGGTTTACCCTTGTTTCTCCCGGCTGCCAAAAGCGGCTGGCCACCCTGGTCATTACCCAAGCCAGGGTTACGGCTATCAGGGACAAAAAAAACTGGGGCAACAGCGCCAGGAGCATGGTCATCGGCGGTGAAAGCCACTTATCGGCGGTGCCGTCAGGCTCAAAGTGGACAGCGACTTCAGCCGGAAGCAGGTGATAGAAATAGGCTGACAGGACTATGGATAAGAGCAGAATAGCCAGCGGGGCTACGATATAGCCCCAGCGGAAGGAGGGCCCTTCTTTAGTAGTTATTTCTCTACCCTCTCGCAGCTAGAGATAGGGAGCTAATAGCCTCATTGGTGATACAATGTTTCCTGGTAAAGCCAGCTCGTCAGGTGAGATACCCAGGGCGACACCTATCAACTGGGTGACGAAGAGAACGGGAAGGTGATACTTGGTGCCAAAGCGGCTGTTGACCTGGCTCTGAAAGGCATCAAGGTTAAGCTGGCACAGAGGGCAGGGGGTAATCAGACACTCTGCCCCGTGGCTTTGGGCATTCTTGAGCAGTTTATTGACCAGTTCCAGAGCCACCTCCGGCTCGGACATAACCAGGGAGCTACCGCAGCAGCGAGCCTTCATCTCCCAGGGGACAGCATCAGCCCCCAGGCTGGCTACCAGCTCATCCAGTGAGTGAGGCGATTCCGGGTCGTCAAAGCCATCGGGACGAACCAGCTGGCAACCATAGTAAGAGGCTACCTTCAAGCCTTTAAGGGGCTTAGTTACCTTAGCCCCGATGCCTTCGGGGGTAATATCGGTATACAAGACCTCGGCCAGGTGGCGGACCCGAACCCCACCCCCGTACTTGAGCCTGGCCGCCGCCAGTGCCTTGCCCACCTTCTCCCGGAAGGGCGGAAGCTCTTTGAGGTGGGCATTGGTTGAATGCAGGATAACAAAGCAGTTAGAGCAAGGGGTTACCAGGTCAAAGCCCCTTTTCTCGGCCAGAGCCAGATTTCGGGTAGCCATAGCCGCTGCCTCCAGTTTATCCACCGACCAGTAGGGGGTGGAGCCACAGCAATTCCAATCCTCAAGCTCAACCAGCTCCATACCCAGTTTCTTAGCCACCGGCAGCACCGAAATACCCAGGGGGGAGGCAGTCGCCTCCGTTGAGCAACCAGGGTAATAGGAATAATACTTCATTTAGCACCTCCCAGGGCCCTGGCTTTATCCAGGATAGCCTTAAGTTCACCTATACCCTTTATTCGGCTTGGTTTTAGCGGCAGGCGCTTGTGCAAGAACAAAGCCAGCCCCGTCGGCGCCATCTTGATAGCGGAGAGGGGGTTAGTCCGCGAAAAGAGCTTAATCATCATGCCCAGCTCATACACCCGGCCGAAGCTCCTGGCTGAGTCAACAAAGCACCTATACATCAGCGGCGTTCGGCTCCGCCTGGTGCTCAAGCCACTGCGGATGGCTATAATCTCCAGGGCATGCATGATATCGGCCGGCTTAATGTCCCTGGGGCAACGCACGGTGCAGGAATAGCAGGAGACGCAGAACCACATGGAATTGCTGGACAGAAGCTCATTCCTTAAGCCTGCCCGCACCATGGCAATAGCCTTACGCGGCGGGTAATCCCATCTGTTGGCAGTAGGACAGGAGCCGGTGCACATGCCGCACTGAATACAGGAGCGAACCGCCTCGCCACCAGGGATAGAACAAACCTCATCTATAAAGGCTACTTCAGCCGCTGGAGATTTGACCATTGTTTGTGCCATTTGCCTTCCTCCTTGAATCTCCTTCTCCCAAGCCTATACTAATGCCCCTTCTATCTCAGCCATTAGCTCGTCGCTGGTAAAATGCCTGCCGGTAATAGCCCCGCTGGGACAGGCGGCGACGCATACGCCACAGCCCTTGCACAGCGTTTCATTTATTCGGCTCACCTTCTTTTCCTCATCGAAGGAAATGGCGTGGAACGGGCAGAGGTCGGAGCATGTCTTACATCCGGAACAGAGTTCCTCATCAACCACCGCCGTGGCCGCCTCAATCTCTATTGAGCCAGCGCTAATCATAGCCAGAACCCGAGCCGCCGCCGCTGAAGCCTGAGCCACCGTCTGAGGAATATCCTTAGGCGATTGACAACAGCCGACGACGAAAATACCATCGCTCATGGTAGCCACCGGGTCAAGCTTGGGGTGCTTCTCCAAGAAGAAGCCATCGGCGCTGCGGCTGAGCGAAAACAGGCGGGCAACACCTTCCGCATCCGCTTTGGGCTCAAGAGCCGTGCTCAACACCACCATGTCAACCTGGACACGGCGCTGGCGCCCGATGAGGGTATCTTCGCCGATGATGACGAGCTTGCCTTCCTCTTCAGGGCTCTCGGCGATATCGGTTACCTCGGCAGGGCGTCCGCGGATAAATATTGTCCCTTCCTCCAGGACACGGTTATAGAACTCCTCAAAGGCTTTGCCCACGCACCTTAAGTCAATATAGAACTCATAAACTAGAGACCCGGGGGCGTGCTCCCTTATCATGTGACCGAGTTTCATTGAGTACATGCAGCAAACCTGCGAGCAATACTCGTGATACTTCTCATCCCGGCTGCCCACGCAGTGGATAATACCTACCGTCTTGGGATGAGAGCCATCCTTGAGCAGCACCTCGCCGGCGGTTGGCCCTGAGGCATTAATCATCCTCTCAAACTCTAATGAAGTGAGCACATTATCAAGGCGTCCATAGCCATACTGGTGGATCGGAGACGGGTCAAAGGTATCATAGCCAGTGGCTAAGATAATATTACCGACCTCCACCTCCACTGTTTCCTCCACCATCTCCTGATTGATTGCCCCAGCCTGGCAGGCCCTAACACACTCCAGGCACTCCGAGCACACGCCGCAGTTCAAGCAACGCTTGGCTTC
>CAZQXA010000115.1:0-3757 GCA_964597155.1 uncultured Dehalococcoidales bacterium | reverse complement strand
GGCCCTCTCTCTTTGATTATCTGCCTAATGCCAAAAAACAACGGCAGACCAACTGGTATAACAGACCAACCAATCATATATGGTATTCCCCGCCAAGGGTTTGCGATAATAGAATCAATATTAAATACAAAAATCACTATTCCCAAAATAATGGCTATGGTAATAAGAATCCAACCTAAACCATTCATAATCCTACTCCCTCAATTGCACCCCCCCATATCAAATCGGCACAATACATCTAAGGGGTTTCACCCCTCTCACAACACCCTTAAAGATGGGAAAGGCTCTAAAATGCCCGATTTTAGCCCACGGCCCAGCCTAAATACAGCGGCCAGACCACGATGCCCAGAATAATCTTCCACCACACCAGATGGGCAAAACCAATGGTGAACAGCCATCCCGCAAACCAGATGGTTCCAGCTAGTGCGCCCGGTGCACCCTTGTTCATAGTAGTCGCCTCCTTTACCACTTCATTAAGTCTATCTTGGTTGCGTCTATAGTCTCGCGGTGACGATAGATAGCAATTATTATGGCCAGGCCTACGGCTACCTCGGCGGCAGCCACCACCATAATGAAAATAACAAAAATCTGTCCCGTCAGAGCCAAGGGCACGATATAGCGGGAGAAGGCAACCATGGCGATATTGACCGCATTGAGCATAAGCTCAATAGACATCAGGATAACTATGGCGTTGCGCTTAGCCAGGGCGCCATAGAGCCCGATGGAAAAGAGTATCGCTGAAAGTATCAGATAATGCTCCAGACCCAGGCTCATAGTCTACTTCTCCCTCACCAGGACGATAGCCCCCAAAATAGCCGCCACCAAAAGAAGAGGGGCAATCTCCACAGGCAGGATAAAGCCCCCTTCACCGAAGAGCAGTTCGGCAATAGCCGGGGTGGTCGGCTCCAGGGGCGGGGCTCCCGATACCTGCCAGGTGGTATTGAGCAGGGCGAAAGCCACTCCCCCGAAGAACAGCACGGCAACAATGAAGGCTGGAATCCGCAGTTTACCGGAGGGACTGCCCCGCTGGACCTCCCTGGTCAGCATGATAGCCAGGATAATCAATACCGATATGGCGCCGACGTATATCAAAATCTGGACTGCCGCCAGAAAGTCGGCGCTCAAGGTTATGTAGATTCCAGCCACCGACAGGAAACAGAGAACCAGAGACAGAGCCGCCCGGAAGACATCACGGAAGGAAACTACGGCTAAAGCGGCTGTTACCCCAACTACCGCCAGTATCCAGAAGGCAATTTCAACGCCCATTACCTCTTCCCCCTATCCTTGTTCAAAAGTAGCGACTGCTTGGGTAATTTCGCCGCCCGTTCAGGATAAAAGTAGCCGCTGACTTCTCTATCTGGCGTCTCCTTCATCATTTCTTTATCTTGCACCAATTCGTTACGGCGATATTCGGCTCGCTCGTAGGCATAACCCATATATAAGGCATCAAAAGGACAAGCCTCAACGCACAAGCCGCAGAAGATGCAGTAGCCGGTATCGACCTGGTATGTCTCGACTTCGTACTTATTGTTGACCAGATTGGTCGAGGTTATGATACGAATGGCACCGATGTGGCAGGTCTTGGCACAGGTGGCGCAACCGGTGCACTTATCCCTATCCCAGATAAGCTCATTACCCCGAATCCGGCGCGAGGTGTTAAGCCTCTGCTCCGGGTATTGGGTGGTTATGGGGCGCCTGAGCAAGTGCCTTATCGTTACCGATAAGCCCTTGGCGATGCCTATTCCGTAACTCTCAAACTTCAACTCTGCCCCAGCCTAACTTAAAGAATCTTGACCACAGGAGCACCAGGAATATCATGACGCCAAAATTAATCGGCACCAGCACCCAGAGGGAAACCTCGGGCCAGGCCAATATCTCGACGGCGGTGATAAGCAGATTTAACAGGGCCAAGGGGAAGAGGAACTTCCAGGCCAGCGCCATCAGCTGGTCGATTCTGACCCTCGGCACCGTGGTCCTTATCCAGACAATAACGAAGAACACCACTCCAACCTTGACCAGGAACCAGAGCCAGTCGGGCAGCAGTGGTCCCCTCCAGCCGCCCAAGAAAAGGGTGGTAACAATGGCCGAAATAGCCAGTGCCTCGCCGTATTCGGCCAGAAAGAGCAGCCCCCATTTCATTCCTGAGTATTCGGTGTTAAAACCGGCGACAATCTCGGAGTCAGCCTCCATGAGGTCGAAGGGGGCGCGGTTGATTTCAGCCAGGGAGCCGATAAAAAAGAGCAGAAAGCCCAGCGGCTGCAACAGGATAAAGGGTATATCCTGCGCCATCACTATCTGTTGCAGGGAAAGCGAGCCGGCAAGCAGAATCACGCCGACAATGGATAATACCACCGGTATCTCATAGCTGACCACGGCCGCCACCTGGCGCATGGCGCCCAGCAGAGAGTACTTGTTGTTGGAAGACCACCCCGCCATAAACACCCCCACCGTAATCACCGAGCTGATAGCCACGATATATAAAATCCCGATATTAAGGTCAACCAGCAGCGCGCCGCCCTGGAAGGGCACCACGGCGAAGACCAGCATCACCGGCACGAAGGCGACCACCGGCGCCAGCCAGTGAACTATCTTATCACCTTTAGCCGGAACAATATCTTCTTTTATCAATAATTTGAGGGCATCGGCCGCCGGCTGGAAAAGACCGAAGGGTCCGAGGCGGTTAGGTCCCAGCCGCGCCTGCATAATGGCCATCGCCCGCCGCTCGAACCAGATAAAAATCAGAACCGAGACCAGAATGAAAACCAGGATGATGACGGCAAATATCGCCCAGTGCGCCCAGAAGTTGCCCGGCCAGTCCGGCGGTAATACTGCCATTGCCATTATCTATCTACCTCGCCCATACAGATATCAATACTGCCAAAGATGATTATGGCGTCGGCTATCTTCCAGCCCCGCATCATATCGCCAAGAGCCGTCAGGTTTATCAGGGTTGGCGCCCGAATATGGAAACGGTAGGGGGCGATGGAGCCGTCCGAAACCAGATAAAAACCGAGGTCGCCCCGGGGGGCTTCGATATGCCCATAGGCTTCGCCCACCGGCGGGTGGATGATATGGGGCACATCGCTCCTCACCTCGCCATCAGGTAAATCTTTCATCGCCTGTTCCAGGATGCGCAGGCTCTGGCGCATCTCTTCAACCCTGACCCGGTAGCGGTCGTAGCAATCACCGACTTCACCGGTGGGGATATCAAACTTAAAGCGGTCGTAGATAGAATAGGGGTCAGCTCGGCGGATGTCCCACTTCACCCCGCTGGCGCGGAGCACCGGACCGCTGGCGGCAATATTTATGGCTAAATCCTTGGGCAGGATGCCGACCCCCTTAGTCCTGGCCAGCAGTATCTCGTTCTGTTTAAGCAGCCACTCGTACTCGCCAATCCAGCCCGGCATCTCCCTGACGAACCTCCCCAGCGCCGGCACAAACTCTTCCGGGATATCCTGGCTCAAGCCGCCGACCCGCATATAGTTATAGGTCAGGCGCTGACCGCAGACCATTTCAAACAGGTCCAGAATCTTCTCCCTTTCCCGAATCATATAGACGACGGGGGTCATAAAGGCGCCGCAGTCCTGCAAGAAGGTGCCAACCGCTATCAGGTGGCTGGCGATACGTTGCAGCTCAGCCATAATCACCCTGATGTACTCCGCCCGCTCCGGCACCCGAATCCCGGCCAGCTTCTCCACGGTCAAACAGTAAGCCAGGTTGTTGCTCATCGAAGCCAGGTAGTCCAGGCGGTCGGTTA
>CAZQXA010000114.1:0-3780 GCA_964597155.1 uncultured Dehalococcoidales bacterium | reverse complement strand
CGGAGCCAGGGGTGACCAGTGCGACGACTGCGGCAAGCCGCTGAATCCGGAGGACTTGCTCACCCCCCGCTGCCGCCTTTGTGGTGGTACCCCCCAGTTCAAGGACTCGGAGCACTTTTTCTTAAAGCTCTCCGCTTTTCAGGACAAGCTCTCCGCCTGGGCGGGTGAGCAGGGTCATTGGAGAGCAAACGTTTATAATCTTACCCAGCGCTATCTGAAAGAGGGGCTTAGAGACAGGGCTATCACCCGGGATATAGAGTGGGGGATAGCGGTGCCGGCTAAGGGCTTTGAGGATAAGCGCATCTACGTCTGGTTCGAGGCGGTTATCGGTTACCTATCGGCGACCAAGGAATGGGCCAAAGCAAAAGGGGATGAGGAGGGGTGGCGTTCCTTCTGGCAGGATAAAGAAACAAAAGGCTATTATTTCATTGGCAAGGACAATATTCCCTTTCATACCCTCATCTGGCCGGCGATGCTGATGGGCTACGGCGGGCTTAACCTGCCCTTTGATGTGCCGGCTAACGAGTTTTTGACTATTGAGGGCAAGAAGCTCTCCACCAGCCGCAACTGGGCGGTCTGGCTGCCTGATTATCTGGCGCGCTATGACCCCGACCCGCTGCGTTACCTGTTATCGATAAACATGCCGGAAACTGGGGACACCGATTTTTCCTGGCGCGAGTTCGTCCGCCGCAATAACGATGAGCTGGTGGCTACCTACGGCAACCTGGTCAACCGGGTGCTCACCTTTGTCTATCGTAATTTTGACGGTTGTGTGCCGGAACACGGGGACTTTGACAGCGATAGCCGTGCTGTTATTGATGAAGCCCAGAAAACCCTTACTAAGCTGGGCGGGCTTATCTCCCAGTGTCATTTTAAGCAAGCCATAATGGCAGCTATGTCCCTGGCTCAAGAGACTAACCGCTACCTGGATAATAAGTCTCCCTGGAAGGTAATCAAGGAGGACAAGCCGGCGGCCGCCGACTCTTTATATGTGGCTCTTTGCGCCATTTCCTGCCTTAAGACGGCGCTCTATCCCTTCCTCCCTTTTAGCTCGCAGAAGGTGCACGAGTATCTTGGCTTTGATGGTCAAGTCCAGGATTATGGCTGGCAGCCCAGTCCGCCGCCACCGGGGCAGAGGTTATTAGAGCCCAAGCCACTGTTTACCAAACTGGAGGAAAAGCTGATTGAAGAAGAGACGGCTCGGCTGGGGCAAGCCCCCGACTAGCCGCCTTAGCTGCTTTTATTTGAGGGGAAAGTTGCAATTAAACGATATTTATCGGTTGGTTGAGGGAGACCTGGCCCAGGTAGAGAGCCAGATAAAATCGGTCACCAGGGTTGATTCTCCCACTTTGGCTGAGCTACTGGAGCATAGCCTGAAGGGAGGCGGCAAGAGGCTTCGCCCGGTGCTTACCTTGCTTTCCGCCAAGTTTTACCGCTACGACCTTGAAGTACTGCTGCCCATGGCTACCTCCGTTGAGCTTATGCACACCGCCACCCTGGTTCATGATGATGCTATTGACAACTCCCCGCTCCGCCGGGGTCGGCCCACGGTTAACAGCCTCTGGGGTGAAGATAGGGCGGTGCTATTGGGGGATTACCTCTTTGCCAAGGCGGGTGAGTTCGCCGCTTTAACCGGCAACCTGAGGGTGATAAGGCTCTTTGCCCAGACCCTCCAGATTATTTCCAGCGGCGAGTTAGACCAGACCTTTGATGCCTTTGAGCTGGGGCAGAGCCGTGACCGCTATTTTAAGAGAATTGCCGGCAAGACCGCCTCCCTGTTCTCCCTGGCTACCGAGTCAGGGGCTATCTTAAGCCAGGCTCCCGAGGAGTCAATCAAGGTTTTGGGGGAATATGGCTGCAACCTCGGCATTGCCTTCCAGATTGTAGATGATACCCTGGATTTCGTCGGCAGCGAGGAGGAGATGGGCAAGCCGGCAGGCTCGGATTTAGCCCAGGGGACGCTTACCCTGCCGTCGATGCTCCTGCTGGAGCGCTATCCCGATGATAACCCGGTGAAGGATTTGTTCCGTAACCGTGATATGCCGGAGGCTGATAAAAAGAAAAAGATAAAACAGGCAATAGAGCTGGCCGGCGACTCGCAAGTAATCAAGCAGTGCTATGAGGTTGCCTCGGATTATTGCGCCAAGGCTTGCCGCAATCTGGGGCGGCTACCCGATAACCCCAGCCGCCAGGTGTTAAAAGACATAGCCGCTCTGGTGATAAGCCGAAAAAGGTAAGTAGAAGCTAGTCGATTATTTTCTTTCAACCCCGGGTGCTGCCGTCGGTATAGGTCTCTCTCTTCTTGGTCGGCATCAGCTCTTTAAAGCGGTCAACGGCATAGCGGCAGGCGGCAAAGCCCTCCCGGCGGTGGGCGCTGGCTACAGCAACGAGGAAGTTAATTTCACCTACCTTGAGTTTGCCTATTCTATGGCAGATGGCGACATTATTGACCGGCCACTTTTTTTTGATTTCGTCGGCTATCTGTTGCAATCCGTCTTTAGCCGTATGCGTTGTGTCTTCATATTCCACCGAGGCAACCGGTTTACCGTGGGAGTCGCCGCGAATCAGGCCGACATAAGTAGCCACGCAGCCGCTAGAATTGGTCCTGACCTTACTAATCACCGATTCCGGGGAGATTGGCTTTTGTCTAATCTCAATCACGACACTATCGCTTGCTAACTATCAGGCGGCTGGGGATTGCTTGGGGATAAGCTGGGGTGAGACCTTGGGCTTCTTGGCTTGCGGCTTAGCCTCGGCTTTGGTTTCCTCTACTGCCGGTTTGAGCGGGGATGGGGCGGTGGCTTTGACGGACAGGGGTTCGACAAAGGTGGCTTCCAGCTCTTCGCCCTCTATGGTCTCTTTAACAATGAGTTTTTCGGCAAGATGGATTAGTCTTTCCTTATTCTCGGTTAGAATCCGCCGGGCTGCTCTATGAGCCGCGCGGATAATCTTATCGACTTCGTTATCAATCAAGTCAGCTATCTTATCGCCGTAATCCTTTTGCTCGGAGATTTCACGGCCGAGGAAGATCAATTCTTGCCGGTCACCAAAGGTTCTCGGGCCCAGTTTTTCGCTCATTCCGTAGGTGGTTACCATTTTGCGGGCGAGCTTGGTGGCTTCTTCAATGTCATTCTGGGCTCCAGTGGTCATTTCATTGAAGATTAGCCCTTCGGCGGTATGCCCTGCCATCAGGGTAGCCAGCATATCCTTGAACTGGGAGCGGGTCATGAGGTATCGGTCTTCGGTGGGCAAAAGTCGGGTATAACCACCAATCAACCCCCGGGCCACGATGGAGATTTTGTGTACCGGGTCGGCATTGGGCAGCATTTTAGCCACCAGGGCATGTCCCGACTCGTGATAGGCGGTGATTTCCTTTTCTTTGAGGCTTATCTTGCGGCTCTTCCTCTCCGGGCCGGCAATCACCCGGTCTATTGACTCCTCAAGCTCCTTCATCTCGATGACCTTATTGCCCCGCCTGGCCGCCAGTATAGCCGCCTCGTTGACCAGGTTGGCCAGGTCGGCGCCGCTGAAACCGGCTGTCTGCTTGGCCAGCACTTCCAGGTCGACTGACTCCGCCAGCGGTTTACCCTTGGAGTGAACCCGGAGAATAGCGGTTCGGCCGATAATATCGGGTCGGTCGAGGACTACCCGCCGGTCAAAGCGCCCGGGGCGAAGTAGAGCCGGGTCGAGGATATCAGGGCGGTTGGTAGCCGCCAGGACAATGACGCTGGTGTTGGTGTCAAAGCCGTCCATCTCCACCAGAATCTGGTTGAGGGTCTG
>CAZQXA010000113.1:0-3822 GCA_964597155.1 uncultured Dehalococcoidales bacterium | reverse complement strand
GCTTGGCTTTCTCCATGTCCCCTTTCACCTGCTCCTGGACTTCAATCTGGTCCGGCGTCTCCACATAGGGGAAGGAAGCCTCCAGTTCCTGCTGCCAGACGGTATCCCGGGAGAAGCTAAAGCCGGGGACGACCTCCCGGGCGGCATAGAGAGCCAGTAGCTCCTGGGCGATATCCTCCACCGACTCCCTCACCTTCTGCTTGGTTCTCATCCATTCCTGGGTGCCCAGCCGGGAGAGTGTCGGCAGCTGCTCACCGCCGCCTATGTAGCGATTGACGCGGTCTATCTGGTCGGTGGGGACATAGAGGGTATCGCCGGCGGCATATTGCAAGACCAGGTATTCCTTCTGGGTTTCATTGCTGCCCATCCTGGTGACGCCGGCAAATCTGGCAATGCCGTGTTCAACGTGCACCACATAGTCGCCGGGAGTTAGCTCGATGAGGAACTGGTGGTGGGGCACCGGCCTTCTTTTGACCAGACGCCGCTGCTTGATAAAGCCGAAGATTTCGGCATCGGTGAAAAGGTGGGTCTGGTTATTCATCACCCAGCCCTCAGCCAGCAGCCCCTGGACCAGGGCGAGTGAGCCGGGCGGGGGTATTTCACCTATTTCGGTAACCGGCGAAGCCATAATATCCTCCTGGCCCAGTAGCTCGGAGAGACGGCTGGCCTGGTGGCTGATGATTATCAGTCGCTGCTTCTGCTTCAGCCACTGCTTTACCTTTTTGATAAATGCCGGCAGCTGTCCGGCGTAGCCGGGGGCGGTGGTGAAGTTCAAGCGGTGGCTTGGCTCATCCTGGCCCACACCCCAGGCGGTGAGCCTGAGTTGTGGCTTCTCTTTTATCTTCGGCTCCAGCTCCTGCCAGGTAAAATAGGGCCGGGGGAAGTTAATAGGTAGCTCACCCCGCTCCAGCTTCTCGGCTCGCAAGTCATTGGCCTGGCTATCCAGCTCGTCCATCGCCTGCTGGATGGTCTGAAGCTCGTCTAACACCAGAAGGCAGTTGGAGGGGAGGAAGTCCAGCAGGCTATCGGTATTAAACAGGGGGGCATAGAAGGGCAGGTTGGGCGGGTTTTGCTTTTCCACCAGCATAGCCAGCTCCTGCCGGAACTGCTCCTGGCTTTCCGCGTTGCCCGCCGGTAGCTTGATGCCTTTTACTATCTCTTCCAGCTCTGGTTTGCTCTTAAGCAGCGGGGTCAGCAGTTCCGTCGCCGGAGGGATAGCTATTGATGGTATCGGGCTTAACGAGCGCTGGCTGGCCGGGTCAAAGAGGCGGAGGCTATCAATGGTGTTGCCCAGGAACTCAAGCCGGGTGGGGAGGTCGCTGGTGGGGGGGTAGATGTCGATAATGCCGCCGCGATGAGCTATTGTTCCCGGCATCTCCACCGTGTTTTCCAGCCGATAGCCCATAGCCTGCCATTTCTCTAGCAGTTGAAAGGGCTCAATTTTCATTCCCTGTTCTACGGTGTGGCAGGCGGCGATAAACCCCCTATGCGGTGTCGTCTTTGCCGCCAGAGCCGGAGCCGAGGCAACCACCAGGGGAGGGTTTTCCTCTCCGTTCAGGCCGGTAAGAGCCGATAGCACCTTTACCCTTTGCTGGTCGGTGGTGGTGTCCGAGGCGATGCGCTGGTAGGGGAGGGCATCGGGTGGGGGGAAGAGCTTTATCTGGCGGGCCTGGCTCCAGGCTAGGAGCTGTTCGTGGAGCTTGCTGCATTTTTCCGGTTGCGCCGTAACCACCACCATAGGCTGCCTTAAGGATTGGTATAGAGCCGCTATGAGGTAGGGCTTGGCTGCTTCCAGCACCACGGCCCTGGTGTTGCCATTCTGTTTTAGCTCTTCTGCCAGCTGGCGGTAGGCGGGCATCTCCTCAATAAGGTGCAGTAATCGGTTTAGCTTCAATTTCATCCTCTCCAAACACCACTAGGGCTAGCCGAAACGGCCTAGCCCTCAGCTAGAATTCTAGCACAGCGGAGGATAGGGGGGCAATCAGTTGCCTTGCTTCCCAGCCCCTCCCCTTTCGTTTTATTTCCCACCCTCCCGCCCTAGAAGGGTTAGCACTCCTTTTTAAAAATCCCCAATAAAGGTGGGAGATTGGGGGCACCAACCCCCGAGGGTGGGTGGGTTGGGAAATAAGAGAACCGGAAACGGGGTGTGGGGTCTAGCGCCTCTCCCCACCTCCCCCTTAAGTCTTTCTTCCCACCCTAACCCGCCCTAGAAGGGTTTCACCTCTCTTTATTTGTCCCCTTTATCCCCTCACTTAGCGGGGAAGGAAAAGAATAACGCTACTTCGATGGGGGGGAGAGAAAATCTTAGAAGCGCATACTGGGCCCCCGAAAAACAAAGTTTTTTGGGGTAAAAAGCTTATGAGGGTGGGTTGGGTGGGACGCAAAACACAAGTTAAAAAGGGGGGAGGGGTAAAAATCTTGGCTGTAGTAGAATATTAGCTCTTGACGGCAGCCCGGTTATGGTTTACATTATTACCTACCACTAAAGGATACCGGAAAGAGCATGCTGTATCATTTGATAATAGCCGGCGGGCTGATTACCTTTACCCTCAATATTATCTTTAATCTCCGCGCCTTGAGTAGACCGCGTAGCGATAGCCGCCTGCCTGAGCCGGCGCCCCTGGTCTCTATCCTCATCCCGACAAGAGAGGAAGAAGCCAATATTGAGACCTGCCTGAAATCTCTGCAGAACCAGGACTACCCCAATTTTGAGATTTTAGTGCTGGATGACAACTCCAGCGATGATACGGTTGGTATTGTGCAGCGGATGGCCTCGGCCGACGAGCGCATCCGGCTGTTCCAGTCGGAGCCGCTTCCTGAAGGCTGGGTGGGCAAGCCCTTCGGTTGCTATCAGCTTGCCCGGAGGGCTAAAGGCTCCTGGCTGCTATTTGTTGACGCCGATACGGTGCACGCTCCCCATATGCTGCGCAGTGTGCTCGCCCTGGCCCTCAAATTAAAACCGGCCATGCTCTCCGGACTCCCCCGCCAGCTGGCTAGCTCCTGGCCACAGAAGATAGCCGTCCCGGTATTATACTTCATCATTATGAGCTGGTTCCCGCTGTGGTGGCTGCACCGCTCCCGAAAACCGAAGCCCTCACTGGCTATCGGGCAGTTCCTTCTCTTTCCCCGAGAGGCATACTGGCGGATTGGCGGGCACAAGGCGGTTAAAGCCAAAATTCTGGAAGACATCTGGCTTGGTGTTGAGATAACCCGTCACGGCGGGAGGCAAATAGCCGTTGACCTGTCGCCGGTGGTTTCCTGCAATATGTACCGCAACCTGGGAGCAATGTGGGAAGGGTTTGTCAGGTGGCTATATTCGGTGGCGGCGATATCTCGGCTAGCCTTCGCTTTGATGATTGCCGCCGGCTACGTTTTCTTCCTGGCCCCCTTCTACTGGCTGTGGAATGAGTTGTTTGTGGAGTCGGCTTCCACTGACTTGGGTGCTATCCTCATCTTCCAGGTAGCGTTGATAATAGTTATGCGCTGGCTGGTAGATAGTCGTTTCAAAGGCTCGATTGTTTCCACCCTCCTGCACCCGCTAGGGATATCGTTCTTGATCCTGACCTGCCTCTATGGCCTGGCGCGGCGGGTAGTTGGTGCCAGCATCCGCTGGAAGAATCGGCTGTACAGCGAAGCACCAGCTGATTAGGACTAGAGTCGGCGCTTAAAACCCCTCTTCTCTCCTTGTCCATCCTCCTCCAGCTTGCTATAATGTAGCCAATCTAATTCGAGGCTGGCAGAGATGAGGAAATCCTCTACCCTCTATCACCGAATAGTGGCTAAGTTCGGCACCAGCCTGCTTACCGGCGGCAGCGACCGTCT